>CAKMKL010000074.1 GCA_927443375.1 uncultured Paenibacillus sp.
TTGTCTTCGGATTTCTACCGGTAATAGCGGTTCAAATCAAGAAATCGGAAGACAACAGCGGCCGGAAGTCCAAACATTCTCTGTAGTCACGCCTGTCCCCAAATAGAAAAATTACAAGTTCAATCTATATATATTCCTTAACTTCCCAAGCGATATCAATGGAGTATATGAATTTGAGCTTCAAATTTTAGAATTGAATATTTTTTATTTAAGGATTAAATGGTTAGTTAAGCATTGATATAGAGGATGTTTCGCTTCAAAATAATCCACTAATACATGTTGGTCAATTCCATCTAATTGGAGAGTGAAGTAAACAATATGGAAATAAACACATATATTAAAATACCAAAAATAAAACTACCAGATAATTTTGAACAAAAACCAGAAAATTACTTTATTCATATTGATGATAAGGAAAGAATGCAAAAATACATTACTCAAATTGACGATAACTATTTGGAAGGGGCTATTGTAATGAATTATAACAATAGGCCAATTATGACTTTTAGATTATGGGATTTAGTCGGGAATCTCTGGGCTTACTTACTAAATGCAGTGGAGGAGTTTTTAGTAAATGGTAAATCAGAATGTTACCTTCCAGATCAGCCTATAAAAATTGAGATAATTGAGAATAAGTATGATTACATCATATTTATAATTGGTGACGGAAAATATGGCTCTTACATTATCCCGAAGATAGAATTTGTTCAATCAATATTTAACGAAGCAGAGCACTTTTTCATGAGATTTGATGAATACTTTACGCCTAATCAATACGATTTCCATGTAAATCAACTTGTGAAACTGAGAGCAACACTGGCCAGTGAATTTTGATAAGAACAAAGAACTCGTTTGATTTTACTCAGAACAATTGTGGTCATTTAAAGAAGATATACTTCAAGTGGTGCACAATGATTTTGTTGTAGATCTTGGAGGTAGAGGTAGCCGAACGCATTTCTAAATAATGAATTGAATTATAATGGAGCAGGCCTCAAGTAAAACGGAGTCCGTGCCTGCAATTATCGATCATGTCATTGGATAGGGGATGAAATCAATGCTTATGAATTTCGATGATTTAGGCGCATATAGAAGGGGCAGGGTATGGCTGAATGAATATCCACCTCGACCGTATCCATCCAAGGGCAGAGTCGAACAATCTTTTCCTCTAAAAAATTATACATATCAAGCAGAGTGTACTCTTACTATTGAACTCGTATTGGCAGCCCGAATGGTGAGTAATTACGCATATATCGGTGTTTCGTATTTTCCGTCTGACAGGGGAGAACTGGTTGTCCAGGCTGAGATTGGCTACGATAATGGAGTGGTTATTGACGATGCGATTGCTTTACAGCCAGATGTGGTCAAACTCGGAATTCCAAAGGAATATATAGATGCGGTTATTGATGAGATACAGAAGATGTCTGCATATCAGGATATCCTGCAGCCTTCAGGAAAGATAGTGATTGATACTGGTGCTCACGGCTTAGTGGGATCAAGTCCGGTTAGCTTTAGTCAAGCGATTAATGTGTTGCTGCGGCTTTTAACTTTAGAAGATAAAACATCAAAGATCGATATTCAAGAAACTATTATGCACGTATTAAACAATAAGAATTAGCCATAGTAGAATAACACCACCATGCTTCTGGCAGTCCATTAATCAAAGGAGGTGATGCAGCCATATGTTTGACGATATTGACTTCTCACCCGGAATTGTTACGTATAACGTAACGCAGTATGTAGATCAGGAAGATATTTTTCAGGTTGCCTACCGCGATGACTCATATGTTCTGGACATAGGCTGGTACCGGATAGAATTTGCGGTGTTTGTAATTAAAGATTCAAATTGGCAAAACCCAAGAAAATTATTAATATCTGAATCGAATTGATCGAACCCTGAGCAGAAGTTGAAATTATTAAACAGATGATTGAGATTGGACGGCAGGGAGCGGTTTACATTGAAGGGGAAATTTAAGTTTTGGTTTTCAATAATAATCGTATTACTGATGTCTTCCTGTGCTAAAGAAAGCAAAGGAGGTATCTCGCCACTGGATAAGAACTACAGCGTGGAAACGCAGAGTATCGTCGAGGGAGATATTACAATCAAATATCCTCAGATCATTTTTCTTGAACCGAATCCTGGACAAAACAAGGTAAATGAAATGATTAAGGAGGAAGCGGGCAAAGTTATGCGATATTATGATAACTCTACGGAAGGTTTGAATCTGGAGATAGATTATCAAATTCAGAGACAGGATGAAGAAATGCTCAGTATACAGTATGCCGGGGTCGGCTATGTCGAAGGCGCAGCGCATCCTAACAATTTGTTCTATACAACGAATGTTGACTTGCAAAAAGGGAACCTGATCAGGTTAAAAGATGTGGTAGAGATTAATCGTGACTTTGCAGAAAAGCTAATAGCCGGGAAGTTTCAGATGGCTGAATCGGCTGTTGCCACCAAAGAAGAGATTCTGGAGGACTTGAATATGTTCACAACTGAAGAATTAATTGAACGATTCAAAAATGCAGATTCATTAGATACCATAGGAACAGATAAGCAGTCAGTTATATTCAGTTATTTTACAGCGGATTCTATAGGGATAAGTGTGGGTGTTAGTCATGCCACTGGTGATCATGCCGAGTTTTTACTTGGAGATAAGGATTGAGATTGTATCTAGACAGTAGTCACCGCGCAGAAGGAGTAGAACCCCATGAATTATTTACTGCAGCAATCAGACAAGCAGCAATGGTACTTTGAAGTAGATGACCAAGGCATAGCCTATAGACAGATGTTGTTGGAGGAAGGCAAAGAGAGTAAGATCTCCAATGTGAAAAAACACGAATTTTTCCTGGCGGAACATGAGTTACACTTAGATGATCCCGAGCTAGAAAAAATCCCCAAGGAAACGTTCGAAGCCGTGTGGGATGAAATCATTACTAAGCAGCAGCCACGCTGGCTTGAGAACAAAAAGGCGTTGCCTCTTGGTGAAGTTCTATATCCCCAAGGAGTGATCGTAAGTATACCGGATACAGATGCGCTTGGGCTCGCGAACTATAACGAGTTTGCTGCACATTCACAACAACGAAATTTACATAAGGGTTTATTAGTTGAAGCGCAAATCACCGGATATGATGAAGTGAATTGCTGGTTTTTGCTGGGACAGCCCCAGGTGTGGGGAGGAGCAGTTGGGGATATGGACGTGTCGGATAAACCAGAAATCGTTCAGGAGTTAGCACAGATGTACAAGACACAATTGAGCCGTTCTTTTCCCTATTGGGACTCCATGAGGTTGAATGAAGATCATGCAGAGGCGCTCGCGCAGCTTGATGGTGAATATTTCAGTGCTGATTTCAGTGAGTATTGTGCTGTAATTGCTGGAACAGTTAGTTATGTTGTCAATGACCATACCGCTGGAATTTCCGGCAGACAACTTAAGCTATTAAACAAGAGTTTCTTCGAACGCTTTCCGCAGTATTCTTTTATCGAACAGAGTCTAAACACTTATCCGTCCATCTTAATGGATCTGGAGAATCATGAACGTGCAAGAGGGTTGCTGCTATCTTTTTTGCAAAATCACTGATGTTGTAGGGAATTGCTGATTTAAGCCCGTTGCATGATCTCACTGGAGGGAATTAAAAATGAAACTTGTTGGGAGCCGAACTGAGCAAGCCTTAAGAGAGCAGTTAATTGTATCTAATAAGTCCCTCTGTGAGGATATTGAAAAGGCAGCCCTTCTGACATACATTCGTAAAAAATTTCCGGAGGTGGAGACGGCTTATACCCTCCATTGGATTCCTGAGCAAGAGGAGGATTTTTACCAGATTCTAATAAACGGTTCTATAGTTGTAAACATGGAAATGCCCAGGTCAGCTCAAAAAAGTCCTATAATTAAATCAGTTCTGTCCATACCGCAATATAAATTTGGGTTAAGCAAATTGAATCAGATCAAATTAGCCGTGGCAATGAATCTGGCTGAAAGTGCGTTGAGACTAGGCTGGAAACTGAGTGGAACGGATGAATGATAGTTTTGGCCCAAAAAAAGCCCAGTGCAAAACAACTCTGCTCCGGGCTCTTAATACTCTATATTTCTACTTACGATAACGGTGTCATTCCAGCAACTTGATCGATCATGGCTGCTTCCTGTGCATCGGCGGCGATTAGCTTGTTATACACATCTTGATCCAAAGTGCTGTTCATCTTTTTTAAACCTGCTAAATACCAGCGTGCTATTTCCCGATTGACTGCATCTGAGTAATTTTCGCTAAGTCCACCTTTTAACGTGTCAACTGCAGACTGAACATTTCCGGTGAGAATCTGCATTTTTCCCACTGCTAGCGTTGCGGCGGAAGAAAGAGAAATAGTCTGATCGTTGGTCTCCCTCATAACTTGGTTATATGTTTCCGTTCCTGTGTTAAAGTTAGCCTTTGCGTTAGCTGCGAGCTCTGTGTTATCGAACCCTTGAGTGTTTAAAATATTTAACCATTCCGTGTATGAGGGTTGCCCTAATTCATAAGTGCGAACGATTAAGTCATTATACCACCCCGTACTCCACAGGTCATCGCGTCCCGCAAGGTCGGCGTAACTACCAGTGAATCCCGATTGAATAATGGATTTGGCAGCCTCTGCATCGCCTGTTATCTGCTTAACTTTACCGGTACTCAGTGCGATCAACGGCGTGACCGAAAATGGCCGGCCCTGAAGCTGTCCCGAAGGAAGTGTCTGTAAAAACCCAATCCCATCCACAACATGCTGGTAAGCGGAAAGGCTGGTGTGGAAGTACTCCTGTTTATTAGCTTCGTCCTGCTCTAGGAGGGCTTGAACACCAAGACCCGAGGCCCGAATAGTAAGTTGTTCATACCAGTCAATATCCCAGATATATTTGTCCTGATTATCCCGGTATACAGCATATGCGTCATCACTTTTCCCTAACAAATCGTAAAGATTAATCTGCAGCTTCAGCAGCTGTTTATTATTTGGCTCATCCTTTAGACCGCGCTGCAGTAATGTTAGAGATTCGTTGGCGTACTGCTCGTCTTTGGTCTGTCTATACACCTGATTATCAAGTGAGGCTAACATGATAATGGTTTCAGGATGTCCTGGGCGGTTCTTCAGCGCCTTTACAAGCGGGGTTTTGATCTCATCATAAGAGTTGCTGTACCGGGCAATCGCCCTTGCCTTGGCTAACCCGTTGCCGGAACTGATATTGCCCAGTGACACGATAAGAATTAACAGGGCGGCCGCGCAGGTCACGGCCAGGTACCCGTAGCGCAGTCCAGGTGAATTCCATTTGACGGGGAGAGGTTTGCTCTCCATCGCTGCCGCCATTCCGGCAAGGCCGATAAATACAAGGATTCCCATGAATATGTAGCTCATGTTAAAATCTAGAACACTATGCAATAGAATTGACAGTGCAATGATCAGATAAAAGAAGCCGTTATCAGCATCATTCGTCTTACTTTGCTTAATATATCCTTTAATATATTTGTAGAACACATACAGGATAAAGCCCATGAACACAATAAATCCCAGAATGCCGACTTCAATTAAGTATTGCAAAAAGAAATTGTGCGCCTGACGGCTTACATAAGGGTTGTTCTGGTACTTCTCATACAAGGCAGCCCATCCGCCGCCACCTGCACCAAGGACAGGATAATCCTTAGCAACTTTAAAAGCATCCCGGTAGAATGTGATACGCTCCAGCACACTGTGCTGCTGGAAGTTAATGTTTTCCAGGCGGGTTTCAATATTGGCCGGCAAAATGCTTCGGGCGCTTGTACTGATCAGCAGCCACGCCGCAATCACTACCAATACCGTTGCTCCGATTGGCAGCCACATATTTGCCGATTTCTTTAAGGACCAGCTTTCCAAACGCTTCTCCAGTCTGGAAGCAATAAAGTGCTGTACGGCCCAGCTTACGGCAGCTGTTACCATACAGGAAACAAGCAGCCAGGACCAGCCTTCTACCGCTGTGGAAGCATCCGGAACCAACGCCAGATGTTTGCCGATAGAGGTTACCTTACTGATAACGGCCAGTGACGAAAGGGCAGCTACAACAAGATGAATGATCCATAGAATCTGCCGCGAAGGCTTTTGAAAGAGAAGCAGCAGGACAAATACTACCGGCAGCATAACCAGGCCGCCCCGTGATAGTGTCAGAAGCAGTGAAATAATGATCGGTACCAGCATAAAACTATGAGCCACCGTGAGATACCATTTTTTGGACCTGATCAGAGCAAATAAAGCTACAAACAGGAAAGCCATCAGAAAGGCAGCGTATGTATTGGCATATTGAAATACCGAGGTCAGGCGGAGACCGTTCGAATCGGTCATTACTGCGTCCAGATATTTGCCTGATTCAACGGTTTCGGAGAACCAGCCAACCGCTCCACCGGCAACATTCCAAGCGCCCAGCCAATTCAACAGACCGAACCAGACAATCAGATAAGCAACTATTAAAATGGCGGCTTGTATGATCCGATTTACTAGTTTTTGCTGCAAGAGATATAGCATAATAATAAAGATAGCCGCGTACATACTTTGAATAAGCAGCATATTCACAGCCATATAGTGTGATGCAGCTGCAAAAAGCGACAGGAAGTAAGTTAGCGGCAGCAGGAACACGGATAGAGCAAGCAGGTCCCTCTGATCCTTCAACTGAAATTTCTTGTAGTATATCCCCGCCCAGACAATGAGCATCAGACTGCCAATAACCACTGACTTATAGATGGGTTTCTCATAATTGGCTAATTGACCGTTAAATAATCCCACTTGAAAAGGAGCCCATGCGAAAAATAGCACGAAACCAATAACTAATACCCAGAGCGAGAAGGATGTCTTTTCAACATTACTTGACGGAGTCGACTTTTTACCATAAACCGGTTGCACCAATTTTTATTCTCCTTTACAATTTATTCTAGTCATTAGTATAAATTGATTGTCTCATTTTGGCAAAGACGGATTATGAAATTGTCCTTCTAGTGTTTCGATTTTCATCCAGATAAACCGAATTGCGAAAGGTGGAGCTCAGCCCATGAAATTGAAATTAGAGGGACTTACGGTTTTGGCGCAGGATGTTCCTAAATTGGCTAGCTTTTATCGTGATGTTTTGGGATTTGAGACAGTCATTGAAGAGAACCATTATGCTGAATTTGTGAACAGCGGTATTCGTCTTGCGATTTGTTCCACAGCATTAATGGCGGAGAACACGAACGGCCACCATACCTATCTAGAAGAGCGTAAGGGGCAAGCCTTCGAGCTTAATTTCGAATGTGAATCTCCAGACGCTGTCCACATGATGTATCAAGAGGTTGTTTCAAAAGGGGCAACTGAAATTACTGCTCCAAAGTCAATGTCCTGGGGGCACACCACAGGTTTCTTCGCAGATCCGGAAGGCAACATTCATTCTATTTTTGCGGTTAATCCGGTTACGGTTTTGAACAACAATTAAAGTGGATTTTCGGTGTGGAGAATCAATAATGTTGGAAAGTCTAATTATTAACAGTTCACTATAGATGCTGTGACTCTGGGGAGGCTCCCCGGGGTTTTGTTTTTAATCACGGAAAAGGCCGAACAGGTTGTAACCTTTCACCTCCGGTACGGCACTTAAGATTAAGAACATGTGAAAAGAGGTCCGGGATGGTAACACGGCTGGTTGAAGAAGTACAAAAAGGGGATGCGGAGGCGTTTGAGCAGCTGATGGCGCATTTTCGCGGGATGGCGTTTGCGGTGTCCTACGACATGCTGAGGGATGTTCATCTGGCGGAAGATGCTGTACAGGAGGCGTTCATCGAAGCATATACCAACATTGGCAAGCTGCAGCAGGCGTCTGCGTTTCCGGGCTGGTTCAAGACGATTGTGGTGAGACAATGCCAGCGGTTGCTGCGGCGCAGACGGAAGGCGATGCTCCCCTTAGAAGATGCCATGCATATTTCTCTGGAGTTGCCGGGTGTCGCAGAAATCGCTGAGCGGAGGGAAGGTGCACTGGTGCTGCAGCAGTCGGTGTCAAGCTTGAGTGACAAGCTGCGGCTGCCGCTGCAATTGTTCTATTTCTACGGCTATTCGCTGCAGGAAATCTCCGATTATCTGGACATTCCGGTGTCAGTGCTGAAAAAACGGCTGTTTGACGGACGGCGCAAGCTGAGAGGTGCACTCCCCGTCATCGACCTTGCTTCCATGTTCAACAACCTATATGAAGGAGGCGGGAATATGCTGCATATCGTAAATGGGGATTCTGTAGGGAATATGCTGAAGCAGGGCATCGTTACGGGGGATGTGCTGGTGTGGAGAGAGGTGTACTCAGCAGGGCCGAATTTTGTGAACCCTGCCGGTGAAGCAGAACGTAAGATGCGCGCACAATCGCTCGAACAGTCGATGGGCATTCCGGCAGCGGAATATCTAGCAGCCTGTGCGGAGCAGGAAGAGAAGCTGCGGGGGGTTAACCGCTATGATGAAGTGGTGCTGTGGTTCGAGCATGATTTGTTTGATCAGAGCATGCTGGCTTACCTGCTGCACTATTTCAAAGGGCAAAAGCTGGGCAGCACCGAGCTGAGTCTGCTCTGCATCGGTGAATTTCCCGGCATTGAGCTGTTTCATGGTCTAGGCCAGCTGACTCCGGCGCAGCTTAAGACCTTGCCTGGGACCTGGCGGAGCATCGGGCAGAAGTCACTGGAGCTGGGCAGTGAACTGTGGCAGGCCTATGCCAGTTCCAATCCGATGCAGATGGCTGATCTGCTTGCACTTCGAAGACAAGAACTGGAGGCGTCCGCGCTGCCTTTTGCCTATGCTGCATTTCAGGCCCACTTGTCGCGTCTGCCTTCTGTAGTCAATGGCCTTGGACTCGTAGAACAAACGACGCTTGAGGCTGTGCGCGGGGGAGCGGATACTCCTATGGACCTGTTCCGGCAGGTAACCGATACACTTCATGTGCTTGGCATGGGCGATCTCGAATATTGGCTGTATCTCCGGGGATTGGTGCAGGGGGCTGAGCCGCTGTTGATGATCCACGGTACTGCAGCTGCAGACAATTTCGATTTTCGCCGGGTCCCGGATTTTCTGAACCGAAAGGTGACAATGACTGAACTTGGCGAGCAGATACTGGATGGTGCAGCGGACCGGGTTGCGGTTCAAGGCCTTGATGTGTGGTACGGCGGGCTGCATCTGGAGGGACACTCTGTACCCTGGCGCTGGGACAGCTCAGCACGGAGGCCGGTAAGGATGTAGTTATTAATGGTATAATATAGGTTCTGATACGCAGTCATCAATGGGCAGGGAGGGGAAAACCATCAGAACCTTAGTGATCAGTGACATTCACGGATGTTACCGGGAATTCAATGCGCTTTTGCGCAAAGTGAACTATCTTCCGGATCAGGACAAACTCATACTCATCGGTGATTATGTGGACCGGGGGCCAAACAGTAAAGCGATCGTAGAGCAGGTCATGTCTCTCCAAGTGGAACGGGGAGCTGTGGTGCTGAAAGGCAATCATGACAAAATGGCCTGTGACGCCCTGCTCAGCGATGATGAGGATAAACTGGATATTCACTGGCTGAACAACGGCGGATTGCATACCTTGATGAGCTACGCTGGAGCGGACGCCGACTTTGTGCAGCAGGATCTGGGCTGGGAAGAATACATCAGGATCAAACAATGGATCAGGCAGGCCTATAAGCATCATTTGGATTACCTCAGCGCATTACCGCTCTATTATGAGACGGAGGACCATCTGTTTGTACACGCGGGAATCGACCCGGCGTTAGCGGACTGGAAGACGCAGAAAGATTATGATTTTATCTGGATCAGAGAACCGTTCTACAATCATCCGGTAACTAACACCACTAAAACGATTGTGTTCGGCCACACCTCAACCTTTGAATTCCAGAATAATCCCGGCATCTGGTTCAGCCCGCTTGGTGACAAGATCGGCATTGACGGCGGCTGCGCCTACGGCGAGCAGATGAACTGTCTGGAGATTAGCGGGGCAGGGTATAAGACCTATTGTGTGCGGCTGGGTGAGAATGAGTGAAGTAGCTGGCTGATAGCATTCAACCAAAAGACCTTGCGGCTTCTTAGCCTATCAAGGTCTTTTTATGCTAAGTAGTCAATCTGTTATTGGAGATGTAAGATGATTGAGCAGTTTAAGCTAACTTTAGATTTGCTGCAAAAAGTGAATCTTGAGCATAAAGAGATTAGTCAAAATGAAATTATGTCGGGATAATTTAAGTGAATTGCAGCAATTAAAATCGAATCAGTCCTTCACAAGATTCATATATTAAATATTCAGATTATCTCTGGCACATCAACGAAATTCATCAGAGTATCAAAAAGATTATTGCTGAACTGTAAGCCCCTTCACCAGCCCAGCTCCAGCCCCCGGATCTCCTGCTCCCACAGCTCTTGCAGCTTCTTCACCTGCTCCCGCGGCATCGCTCCATCACTTGCTGCGATATTCCCAGCCAGTTGAGTGCTATTTCTGACCCCTGGGATTACGGTGGTCACTTCCGGGTAGGCAAGAATGAACCTCAGCGCCGCCATCGTCATCGTTGTCTCTTCACTGGTAATGAACCTGATTTTTTCCAGCAGCGCTGCACGCTTGCGGATAATTTCCGGTGACCATCGGCTGCGGACTCCCGAAAAAGTGCTTTGACTGTTGTATTTGCCGGAGAGCCAGCCGGAGTCCAGCGGGACTTTGATGATAAGGGCGATATTATTCTCTTGGGCGAGCTTGAAGGCTTCGGCCGTTTCCTGATAAAAAATATTGAACATTACTTCCATTACGCCGATATTTGTATGCTTGATGACCTCCAGCATCTCGGGGATAGAATCGACTGACACGCCGTAAGTAAGGATTTTGCCCGCAGCCTTGAGCTTCTCCAGTTCATCATAGTGCCCGTATTTCCCGTCCAGCATCTCGAACGGCGGATTATGAATCAGCACGGAATCCACATAGTCGGTCTGCAGTCGCTGCAGGCTGCCTTCAACGGACCGTATAATCTGATCTGCACTATAATTAGGCTGGCCGTCCGCCGCATGGCCGAATTTCGTGTTAAGGACAGCGCTGCTGCGTTTGCCAGCCAGGGCTTTGCCGAGCCGCTCTTCGCTTGTACCCAGGCCATAATTGGGAGCGGTATCAAAAAAGTTCATCCCGCGCTCAAGCGCCTCATGGACCAGCTCGATGGCTGCAGTCTCAGACATAGCCTCCCAATCCTGACTGTTCCCGAGCTGCCATGCACCGAAGCCAATCTCGGATACGGATTTCCCTGTATTGCCATACGGTCTTCTATTCATTAATCATCCGCTCCCCGTTAGATTGTTTGCTTGGTCAACTGCTCATAATTTCCTTTGGTCATTCCGTAAAAGACGACATCCTCGTATTGGCCCCATTTAAGGATGTGCTGTTTAAATTCCCCTTCGAGCGTCATCCCGGTTTTTCTCATCACGTTCCAGGAAGCCTGGTTTTTGGACAATGCCGCTGCCCAGATTTTATTTAAATGCAGTTCCTCGAATCCGTACCGGACCAGGCGCTGTGCCGCTTCAGAAGCATACCCATATCCCCAGTAAGGTTGTCCGATCCAGTAGCCGAGCTCACCGTGATTATGCGCCCGGGTAATATTGAGGCTTATACAGCCGATCAGCTGGTTGCTATCCTTAATTACCATTGCCCAAGGATGACCGTCGCCCTCATCTTTTCTGCCAATGCATGCTGTCAGCCACTGCTCTGCTGCTTCGAGCGTATAAGGATGGGGGATAGATAAGGTTGTTCTCGCCACCGCAAGATCACCGGCTAATTCCTGCACAGTGCGGGCATCGGTTAGTTCAAACGGCCGTAATTGTAATCTTTCCGTTTCGAATACAGGCTGCATGTTAAGTCCTCCGCTTTTATCGTCTTTTCAGTAGAGTATATTACATAACTTGGATATTGCAAGAACCTAAAGGATCTGGGCAGTCAATCATCATTAGAAGCAGTGTACAGCGGCAGAAGCGGCTATTATTCGTTTAGCTATCTCTTACAATATTCGACATTCTTCTTCATCGGACAATGGTATTGTTATAAAAAATAATAGATGGGGAGATTGAGCGATGAGAAAAATACTGTCCCGAATCGGACTGGGCCTGCTGCTGCTGCTGATTGTATCTATCGTGGGCTGCTTTTATTTCGGCAAGTTTACCTACGCGTATTCTCTATTAGTTGTATTATTATTCGTATTTGGCGGCATGGGGCAAATCTATAAATTGAAGAATGACGAGTATTCGTACAATAAACTGAACGGCCGGGAAGAATATGATGAATATACAAGATAAATCATAGCCTGAGTATGCAGCGAAATTACCGGCTGGTCTGTTAATGCCACATTGAACATAAGATTGTAGTAGTCTTCATCTACTTTATCGCAGCAGGAGGATTTGCGGATGAATGAGAAGATCCATGCAATCACAATCATCATAGATACACTTGCAACCGAAATCATCGAATCTCTGCGCCGGAAAATTATTAACGAACCCGCTTTTGTCCAGCTGTATACAGCGCTTGATGATGCTTTTGTGCTAATTGAGCATGAAGAGCAGATCGACAGAGAACTGGCGGGGCTATTGTTTCTGGTCTATTCACAGCTGGTGACCCAGTCTAATTATGTATATGATAAAAGTCCCTTTGTCCCGCATATCGGCAAAATGCAGGGAATGATCCGCAAAATATTCGGCGGCACCCTGCAAAATATTTAAATCAGATGACCTAAAACATCCCCGGTACTTCTCTATTAACTAGAGAGTACCGGTTTTTTTGTGTATACAGTTTCAGCCATGAGGGGGCAATAGAGTTAATTGTGCTACCCTCGCAGATTTGTCCATTGCCAAACCGTGCCATTCTCCTTTACAATATTACAATGATAATGAGAATCAATTTCATGTGGAATCCGGAGGGACAAAATGAGTGATCAACTGGAATTATACGATGTGACGATTATTGGCGGGGGTCCCGCAGGCATGTATACAGCTTTTTATAGCGGTATGAGAGATTTGAAAACGAAGCTGATTGAAGCGAAGGATGAGCTGGGCGGAAGAATGCTGATTTATCCTGAGAAGATGATCTGGGACGTAGGTGGAATCACACCGACCCTCTGCGGTCAATTAATCAAGCAGCTGGAGCAGCAGGCCCGCACCTTTGATCCGACGATTGTGCTTGGGCAGCAGATTACCCGTCAGGAGCGCCAGGAGGACGGGACGTATATTTTGACATCTTCCACCGGAGAACAGCACTGGACCCGGACCGTCATTCTGGCGATTGGCTATGGCATCCTGCAGATGGCCAAGCTGGAGATCGAGGGAGCGGACCGTTACGAGGTGACTAACCTGCACTATACCGTGCAAGAGCTGGAGCCGTTTCGCGGCAAGCATGTATTGATCTCCGGCGGAGGCGATTCGGCAGTGGACTGGGCAAATGAGCTGGAGGGAGTTGCTGCCAGTGTCACTGTTGTGCACCGGAGAGAGCAGTTCGGCGGACATGAGAAGAATATTGCCCGAATGAAGGCCTCATCGGTTGAAGTGCGTGTGCCATATTCGGTGAGCCAGCTGCACAGTAATAACGGCGAGGCCATTGACCAGGTAACCATCAGTCATGTGGAATCTGGTGAAACGGAGCAGTTTGCAGTCGATGCAGTGATTGTAAACCATGGCCTGAAAAGCGACTTCGGCCCTCTGCGTGAATGGGGGCTTGATATGGGCGACTGGTGTGCCAATGTCAGCGGAAGACTGGAGACGAATCTGCCGGGCATTTTTGCCGCCGGAGACTTCGTCGATTACAGCAGCAAGGTCCGGCTGATCGCCGGCACGTTTACCGATGCGGTTCTGGCACTCAATAGCGCCAAGCTGTACATGGATCCAGATGCGCCGAAGGCAGCGTATGTCTCCTCGCATAATGACCGGTTCAAAGAGAAGAATAAGGCCCTCGGTGTAACCGACGAGCACTAAATAATTATTCTGCAGCACCATAGGATTAATTACGCACCATAGCACTCAATTACCCGCAAGACATTCAAGGACTGCCGCCTGTAGATTACTCTACAAACCGGCAGTCTTTTTCCATACCTCCTCACATATCCCAAATTCCATAAGCTGCATAAAAAAAGTTTCTCGGGCGAATAGTAAGAGGGGAGGTGCTGAGGATGCCTAAACAGACTAAAGAATCCAAAACAGCAGAGATGGCTAGTGGCAAAGAGCAGAGTCCGCCGATCTTTGAGAATCTCGAGGAGAACCTCAAGCAAATCCAGAGCAAACTTGGCAACAGTCCTGATCTGATCATACGTAATTATGAATCACTGGATCACGTAAACCATGCGGCTGCTGTTTATATTAACGGACTAATCGATATGGAGCGGGTAGAAGACTATATTACACATGCCCTATCATTTGACTCTTTGCAGGAAAAGACAGAATCTGCAGCAACTGCGCTGGAACGGTTTTCTTTTGCGAAGGGGAAGGCATTAAGTATCGGCAAAGAGAAGATAGTTGAAGACCAGAATAGCCTCCTGGAGGGGCTCTTGTCCGGTGATACGATGATTCTTTTCCAAGGCCTCACCAAAGCAATCAGTGTCAGTACCAGCGGTGGTGAAGGAAGAGCGGTTACCGAAGCGACAACACAAGTAAATATCCGCGGCCCCAAGGACAGCTTTACGGAATCTCTGGGTACCAATCTGTCCCTAGTGCGGAAACGAATTAAAAACCCTAATCTGTGGATCGAAACGTTAACGATCGGAGCCGTAACGAAAACAGATGTGTCGATTGCGCATATTCATGGTTTAGCCAAGGAAGAAACCCTTCAGGAAATCAGAAAAAAGCTGTCTGAGATTCATGTGGACTCTATTCTGGAATCGGGGTATATTGAGCAGCTGATTGAAGAGAACAAATACTCACCATTTCCGACGATATTTAATACGGAGCGGCCGGACAGTGTAGCCGGAAATCTGCTGGAGGGGAGAATTGCGCTTTTTATCGACGGAACTCCATTTGTTCTCATTGCGCCTGCTACCTTTTTTATGTTTTTTCACACAGTAGAAGACTATTATCAGCGGTATGACATTTCAACATTAATCAGACTACTCAGATTTATGTGTCTGCTAATTTCCTTATTTGGTCCGGCCATCTTTGTCGCAGCGCTGAACTTCCACCAGGAGATGATACCCACACCGCTGCTGATTAACTTAGCCTCACAAAGGGAAGGGGTTCCGTTTCCGGTGGTTGTCGAGGTTCTTCTGCTGGAGTTCACTTTTGAAATCATTCGTGAAGCCGGAATCCGCATGCCTTCTCCGATCGGCCAGACGGTTTCGATTATCGGCGGGCTTGTGTTGGGACAGGCGGCCGTTCAGGCCGGTATTGTATCTCCTGCGATGGTGATTGTCGTTTCGCTGACAGGGATCTCAAGCTTCGCTACTCCGGCTTTCAATATGGCGCTGTCCGTGCGGCTGCTCCGGTTCGTCATCACCTTTGTGTCTGCATATATGGGACTGTACGGAATTGCGATTGCCGGGCTGATCCTGATTGCCCATCTGTGCAGCTTACGTTCTTTAGGGGTACCCTATATGTCTCCGGTAGCCCCTTTTGCAGCAGGGGACCAGAAGGATATCTTTTTACGGACCCCTCTGCATTTCATGAAAACCCGCCGGCGGCTGGTTAACCTAAAGAGCTCTGTTCCAGGAACATCTGCCCAGCTCCGCAAGGATAACCCTCATGAGAACTAAGCTGCTTGGGCTGCTTGCCCTTTATTTAGGCGTTTCAGTTCTGCTGACTAGCTGCTGGAATAGCAGAGAACTGAATGATCTGGCGATCGTGAGCGGGATCGGAATGGATAAGCTGGATGGTGAGGAGGGGTACCGTGTCACTTTTCAGATTATTAACCCGTCTTCCTCTGCGCCCACTACAGGTGCTGCTGGCAACCGTCCACCGGTTTTGGTTATTTCGGAAACGGACCGGACGATATTTGGTGCTTTGCGCAAAGCCTCCAGACGGGCGACCCGGCAGCTGTTTTTTGCCCATACCCAGCTGCTGATTATCGGTGAGCCGCTAGCGCGAAGCGGGGTTGATCATATATTTGACATCTTTGAACGTTCACATGAACTGCGGTTGAATACGGCGGTATTGATCGCCAAAAATTCAGATGCTGCTTCAGTGCTTAAACTCTTAACTGCCTTAGAGAGCCTGCCCTCTACAGGTTTAGTCAAGAAAACGCAGAATACGTCCAGAGTGTGGGGCGAGAACCGTAAGGTTGGCGTTTTTGAAATCATTAACGGAATTACAGGTGAAGGTGATTTTACCATTAATGGTATTCAGATTGTGGGCAATGCAGAAGAAGGAATGAAGAAAAGCAGCCTGGAACAAACGGATCCGAAGGCCGGTTCTTATATGACCGGGCTTGGTGTTTTTAAGAATGGCAAGCTGATCAGCTGGCTGAACGGGCCGGAGTCCAGAGGTACTCAGTGGCTGCTGAATAAACTTGAAGAAACCAATCTGAACATCGATTCCTCGGATAGAAAAGAGGATATTTCTGTGAATATAATTTATTCCAAGACCGCTGTAAAGATAGATGTCCGGGATGGAAAGGCGGTATTTCATATCCATATCCGTGAAGAAGGAAGCATCAATGAAGCCGGTAGTTTCGTGGATTTAAGCAAGGAGGAGGAGCTGGAGAAGCTGAAAAAAGAGCTTGCGGAGCAAACCGCTTCCGACGTGAAGATGGCTTTGAAAGCCGCGCAAGAGAAGAAGTCGGATATCTTTAACTTTGGGAACGAACTGAAGCGCACACAGCCTAAATTATGGAAAACTGTGGAAAAAGACTGGATTTCCGTTTTTGCTGAAGGAGAGCTGGATCTCCAAGTGGATGCTTACATCCGCGGTACTGGAATGAGACTTAAACCTTACATTCCTGAGAAAAAAAGAGATTAACGTCCATAGAGAAATAGGGGGTGCCGTTTCATGCGAAAAGAAGTCATAGGTCCGTTTCAACTGTTTGCCATGATTGTTCTGTTCGAGCTGGGAACGGCGGTTGTCGTTCCAATTGGTCTGGAGAGCGGACATGCGGTATGGATCTCGATAATGCTGGCTCTGCCGGGCGGCATCCTGTTATATTTGGTTTATGCTGATTTGTACCGGCAATTCCCTGATCTGGTGATCAGCGGCTATACCCGAAAGATTCTGGGTAGATGGATCGGTTGGCCGCTTAGTCTGCTATACTTGCCGGTCCTATTGTATAACGGTTCCCGGAATTTGCGGGAGGCAGGTGATTTGCTGATTTCTTCAACTTACGATAGAACACCTATCTTTATAATCAACTCCATAATGGTCATTGCAGTCATGTATATCCTGTATAAGGGGATTGAAGTCTTCTCCAGAACAGCAGAGATCTATTTCTGGCTGATTGTCATTATGGGGCTGGTCTCTAACTTTGTTGTGATTATTTCCGGCCTAGTCCAGTTTAAGAACCTCTTTCCCATACACCCGGGGGAGTGGCTGGAGGCACTCGGCTCCGCTTATCCCAGCATCTGGATTTTTCCGTATGGTGAACTTGTCTGCTTCACTGCCATCCTGCCTCACTTCAATACCAAAAACAAGGTTAAGAAAACAGGCATAGGCGCAATGGCCTTAAGCGCTTTTCTGCTCAGCTTTACCCATGCGGTTGAAATGTCTGTGCTTGGAACGGATATTTACAGCCGGACTACCTTCCCGATGTTTACCACCATCACACTGGTCAATGTGGCTAACTTTATTCAGCGGCTCGATGCCATTGTTATCCTGACGCTGATTATTGGCGTCTTTTTTAAAATGTCAATCTACTGTTATGCGGCGGTGTCGATTGCAGCGGATTTATTCAACGTTAAGGAACCACGCCAGCTGGTGATCCCTGTTGGAGTTGTAGTGTTGTTCAGTTCATTTATCAGTGCTGAGAATTATTCGATGCATATGAAGGACGGGATAGCTTTTCTGAAGTATATCCTGCCTTTTATGTGTGCGGTTATTCCCATTCTCTTATTTCTGGTGCACCGCTTCCGGCGCAGGTTCGGATTGTACAAATAAGGTTACCTCCGGGGGGATTTACTCTGTTTGAATTTGTCGGCGAAAGTCGAGATAACGGGCAGGGCCGCAAAAAGTATCATAATGCAGAACTCCTGAAATGTAGTTGTGTCAAACACGACACGGAGCGAATGTAACGAACTGGCCAGACTGGTTCCGGATAGAAGGTCTACGGATACAATCATCCCCAGGGTTAAGCAAGCGAGTATAAGATAGATCCCGGTCATTTTCATAGAAAAGTCCTCCTCATCAATCAGAAATGAGCCTTCAGCAAATAAACTAAAGATATTATCTCCAGTGAATGGGTAGGGTAATCATAAATCCTAAGCTGTAGATAAAAAAACTGTGCCCACTACCCTTCGAATCCGCTGTAGGGTTATTGACGGTATTCCGGCAGATGCGTAGAGTTTATAATGATTTATGAACAGGGTATTAATGGTTTGAGTAGAGAGGAGGGGCAGTCCGTGACGACCTGGAATTTGCAAGGAACGGTAAATCATCTGCTTATCTGCGGCGGCAGCAGCTGCAGGAAGCATAAAGGCGAAGAGGTAGCTGAAGCGATCGAGGATGAAATTGAGAAGCAGGGGGCTGGGAGACTGATTCATACGACGGTTACCCGCTGCAATGGAAGATGCTCAGATTCCTGCGTGGTAATCTCCTATCCGGAGGGTGTGTGGTATAAAGAGATCACTCCGAAATTGGGCAAGGCACTGGTGCGCAGGCTGCTCGAAGGGGAGCGGCTCGAGGACAACGTTGTTTATACTTATGAGGGCCAATTCCTTGCAGCTGCCGAGAGAGGCACAAAAGGCAAGAAGAAAAAATAGGCATGCTTTTCAATTTGATAACCGATTTTTAACAGCTACTCCTGAGAATAATCGCAGGAGTAGCTGTTTATTTTTACCAGAATGAAGATTATGATAGAAAGAAAAGGATATAGGGAGGGGTTCTAATGCTTCAGAGTTTTGCAGCCGGGGATGCAGTGCTGCACAGCGCGGAATTTATGAAAAACGAGGTACAGCATAGTCTGATTCACAACATTGTTGACTACCCGGACGCGCTTAGATTGACAACTTCCGACAGGTCTCTGCTGTTCGTCCAGTCCAAAGGGTACAGTCCCTGGTTATGGGTTTCGGGCGAGCTTGAGCCGGCAGAGCGTATCAGGCTGATAGAGCAGCTGATAGAGAACCTGCAGGAGCTGCCGGACAGTGATTTTTCGGGAATCACTGCAGAGCCGCAGACGGCCAGAACCTTTGCGGGGGCGTATTGCGCAGTCCGCGGGAAGCTTTATCATACCCATATGCTGCTGGAAGCTTATCAATGTACAGAGGTAAGGAAGCCAAGCGGTGTACAAGGAACTTTGGTGCAGGCCGCGAACGGCCATATCCCGGTTATCGCAGAGTTTACAGCAGGATTTGCCCGGGATGCTTTGGGAACGTCACAGCCGGTAGAACACTATCTGCCTCATGCCGATGCAGCGGTCCGTAGCGGAAATTTGTATATCTGGACGGTGGGGTATGCCAGCATCCTTGTAGCTGAGCTGTGCGAACAGGTTCTTGCGGAAGGCTTAACCCCGGTATTGTTTGCTGACGGCAAGAACCCGGATTCGAATAAGGTCTACCAGTCGATTGTTTTTGTGCAGGCTGGCAAAATTGCTGAAATCAAATATGAATACGTAAACCCGGCCGATGAATGGCTAAGGAGAAGGATATAATGCTGGAAACAATGAAAATTATAGTTACCGGAGCCGCCTCGGGAATCGGCAAGGCGATTGTCCATAGAAGTCTGGAGGAAGGTGCAGCCATCATTGCCTGTGACATCAACGGTACAGCACTGGATAAGCTGCAGCAGGAAGCGGATTCTCTTAAACTGTTTACTTATTGTCTGAATACCGGAAATTATGCTGAGGTGGAACGATTTTTTGCATACATAGCGCAGGAGCACTCTGATGTGAACGGGCTGGTCAACAACGCTGGAATCTATTTAGGCAAAAACATACTTGACTATAAACCGGATGAAATCGATAAGGTACTGAATGTCAATGTGAAGGGATATCTATACTTCACTCAATTGTTCGGTAAGATGCTGCTGGAGCAGGAGCGTCAGGGTACCATTGTTAATATGTCTTCCGTATCCGGGCAGGAGGGTAGCTCCGATGCCGTCTACGGCTTGTCCAAAGCGGCGGTTCTCGGTCTGACCAAAAGCTGCGCCATGAATTTTGCACCCTACATCAGAGTCAATGCTGTAGCGCCTACAATGACGAATACACCGATGATGAGCCATATTCCCGCCTGGAGACAACAGGAGTACACAGAGCATCAATTAATCAGAGAGCCGCTGCTTGCGGAGGATATAGCCGAAAGTGTGATATTCCTGCTCAGTAAGAAATCCAGGGCATATACCGGAGCAACCTTTGATATTAACAGCGGTTGTTATTTGCGCTAGAGGGAAGGGATTATGCAAAGAATTATGTGATAGGATTAGCAAGTGCGGGTAAATCGGCACTCAGCCAAAAGCTTGGACTGGCGCTCGATCTTCTTGTGGTTCAGCCGGATGCCTGCTTTTGGATAGGCCGAGAAATATTATGTGTATACCGCGTCCTGAAGCGGCGTACACAGTATCATGGAAGCATCCGGAGAAAGAAGTAATTGGCCTGAATAGGCGAAAAGAAGTGCGGAAATTCATCGGGGAAATGGTCCTCTAAAAATTTGACTTGCAGCCCTTGCGTTGACTATGCTATTACCAAGTGCAATTTATCACACTTTTAGAACAGGGTTCGTTGTCAGAGGGGAGCATTGTCATGGAGAGGCTGCAGGTATGGCCGGAACGGTTTAAGAAGTTTTTTTTGAACAATAAATTTGTCGTATCGCTGTTGATTATTCTGCTGGTAGGCATCAATATTCTGGTGTTCTCCAAAGTGCCTTTTATTTTCAAGCCGATATCGGTTCTGCTTCATACGGTGGCCGCACCGCTGTTGCTGTCCGGGATCGCCTATTATCTGCTGAATCCGCTGGTAGACCGCCTGGAGAAACGGAGCAAGATAAGAAGGGCTTATGGTATTGTAATCCTTTACCTGATTATTGCCGGAATTATCACACTCATTCTGCTGACGGTGATCCCGATCCTCCGTACCCAGCTGATCGGCCTGATTGATAATTTCCCGAAGTACAGCGATCAAATCCAGCAGGAATTCATTGATCTGACCGGCAGTGAGCTGTTCGGGCGGATTCAGGAGAATGTAGGCGTGGGCACCGATGTGGGCGATTTAACGAGCAAGGTGACGACCTGGGCCACAGCGTTTCTCAATAATGCAGTGAACGGGGTTGGAAATTTCGTAGGTGCATTGACAGAGATTATTTTGGCTGTAGTAACTACACCGTTCATCCTGTTCTATCTGCTCCGCGACGGCAAACGACTGCCCGATTATCTGATGCGATTCATCCCGAACAGCCTGCAGCCGCAGTCCCGTATGGTGATGAAGGAAATGAACAGCCAGGTAGCTTCGTATATCCGCGGTCAGATTATTGTCAGCTGCTGTATCGGTGCACTGCTCTATATCGGTTATTTGATCATCGGCCTGGAGTATTCGCTGGTACTGGCGATTGTGGCTGCATGTACGGCGGTAGTGCCCTATCTGGGCCCCGCGATTGCCATCACGCCTGCGTTGATTGTGGCGCTGGTAACATCACCTTTTATGCTGCTGAAGATGATCTTTGTCTGGACTGCTGTCCAGCTGATTGAAGGTAAGTTCATCTCCCCGCAAATCATGGGTAAATCGCTGAAGGTTCATCCGATTACCATTATTTTTGTAATTATTTTTGCCGGTAAAATGTTCGGCGTGCTCGGCATCATTCTGGCTGTTCCGGGTTATGCGGTGTTCAAAGTAATTGTGACTCACATCTTTCAGTGGTTCCGGTTCCGCTCCGGGCTATATCAAGAGATAGAAGAAGACAAGGAAAACAGCACGAAAGGATGATCCAAAATGACAAGACCCGTTGCGGATACTTTATATGGAAAACTACAGGGGACACAGAGCGGCGGAGTGAACGTCTGGCGCGGAATTCCTTTTGCTGCTCCACCGGTGGGGAACCTGCGCTTCCGCGCTCCGCAACCGCCGGAGCCATGGGATTCCGTCCGGGAAGCGCTGGAATACGGACCGGTCGCCCATCAGCCTGCCAGCTCTAGCAGCATCCGATTTGGCGGGACGCAGCCGGTCTATTCGGAGGATTGCCTGTACCTGAATATCTGGGCACCGGCGGAGGTGACAGAAGCTCTGCCGGTCATGGTCTGGATTCACGGTGGCACCTTTATTACAGGCGCCGGCAGCCAGCCGATGTTCGAAGGGGCAAACATGGCCAGCGCCGGCAAAGTAATAGTAGTTACGTTTAATTACCGGCTGGGGCCTTTCGGATTTCTGCATCTTTCGCCGTTTGGCCGGTATGATTCCAATCTCGGCCTGCTGGATCAGATTGCTGCACTGAAATGGGTGCAGGACAACATTGCCGCCTTCGGAGGCGACCCCCGGCGGGTTACCGTCTTCGGCGAATCGGCAGGCAGTATGAGCATTGCCGCCCTGCTGGCGATGCCTGCCGCCAAAGGGCTGTTTGCCGGGGCCATTATGCAGAGCGGTGCGGCGCAGACCTTGAAGCAGAAGCAGAGTGCGGAGCTTGGCGGGGCTTTTCTGGCCGAGCTTGGGCTTACCCCGGGAGGTGACCTGTCGCTGCTGAATACAGCTCCGGCCGAAGATATTCTGGCCGCCGCTGCCCGGATGGCCTATAAGCTGGCCGGCGATTCGCTCAGCATGTTCTTCCAGCCGGCCATCGATCCGGAGACATTGCCGGTAGAGCCGTCCCAAGCAGTAGCAGCGGGAGCAGCCAGCGGCATTCCGCTGCTGATCGGAACGAATCTGCATGAAGGCAATCTGTTCTTCCGGGGAGACCGTGAGGGAGCAAGCTTTGATCAGTCACTCCAGGCACTGGAAATGCTGATGGGTGCCGGCAATCTGGCGGAGCTTGCCAGCCATTATCCTAAGAACTGGGAAGGACAGGCCGCCCTTTTGACCGACCTATATTTCTGGGACAGCTCCATCGCCTTCGCCGAGCAGCAATTGCCGCATGCTCCTGTCTGGATGTACCGGTTCGACTGGACGATCCCCGGCCATCCGGTTCTGGATAAGGCTGTCCATGGCGCTGAAATCTATTATGTCTTTAATACGATAGAGCTGCTGCATCAGTACGGCTTGTCCGTCAGCACGGAGATGGCCGCTCTCTCGGAGCGGATGCTCGGGGCATGGACCGCTTTTGCCCACAGGGGCAGCCCTGAAGCCCCCGGCTTAACCTGGCCGAATTACGTACGGGGCGAACGCGCTACCCTGATCTTTGATCAGGAGACCCGGGTGCAGGTTGATCCGGACCGGGAGAAACGCAAGCGGCTGTTATCGGCGCAGGCCACAACCCCGCAGGCAGCCGCTCTGAAGAATGTGCAGCAGCCTGAATAGGAGGGGCGTTCAGCATAAGTTTCACTTTAGAAGCAGCAGACTCCTTGAATGGGATCTGCTGCTTTTGCATTAACAGTACTTCCTCAGTTTATAGGCACGTACCCGGTTTTGGACACCAGCTCCTGACCTTCCGGTGATACAATCCAATCAAGAAATGGCTGGACGTTAGGATTCGGGGTACCGGCTGTTACGGCATAGAAGGACACGGTATATGGATATGCTCCGCTCCTGATGCTGTCTTTGTTCGGCTCGGTGCCGTCAATCGCCAGCAGCTTAATATCATCGCTCCGGTTCATTTCCGAAGCGTAGTAGAGGAAGCTGAAGCCGATGGCGTTCTTGTAGTTGCGGTAGCTAGACGTCTGGCTGATAATGCCGCTCATCAGATCCATAACATCCTCATGCGGTGCGGTCATCAGTGTGCGGTCTTTCATGATTTTCTCCAGCATCGTCTGGCTGCCGCTGTTCTCCTCACGCTGAAAGGCTCTGATCCGGTCATTTCTGCCGCCGGCATCCCTCCAGTTGGTGAGCTCCCCGGAGTAGATGTCCTTAATCTGCTCAGTGGTCAGCCCGTTCACCGGATTACGCTTATTGACAAAAAAGACAAAGGCTTCGCGGCCGATGGGGATCAGCACGAGCTCCCTGCCGGCCAGCTTAGCCTCTTTTTGCTGGGAAAGCGAAGGGGCAGCGGCGAAAATAATATCAGTCTCCCCGGAAATCAGCCGCTGATAGGCATAAGAAGTAGAGGAGCATAACACAATCGGATTGTTGAAATTGTGCAGATCATAGCTGCCTTTGGGATAAACGGCCTGAACAAATGCGGAATACAGCGGGTAAAGCGCCGTTGCTCCATCAAGACGGGGTACCTTATCTTTAATCTGGTACGAAGCCGGCTGCCCGAGCACAGCGATTTTGGATTCCGGATGGAAGGGCTGGTATTGTTCCAAAGATATCTCTTTCTCGCTCACTTCGGCGAGGCTGTTCACATAGGCCTTATTCAGCTCATAGCCGCCGGTTGCGAGCAGACACAAGCCGGCGAAGCAGACAAAAGCAATCCCCCTTATGCGTGGGGTGAACCAGTCGAAAATAGAAAAGACGCTATAAACGGCGAGTGCAGCGGCAACAATAACGGCAAGCGGGGCATAGAATCTGAACCCGCCCAGCAGTGCAATGAAGAAAAAAGCAATAAAAGCGGCAATAGCAATAGGGACAATGGCTACAATCGATAACACTAAGCTTAACCAAAATGGTCTTTTCACAGCGGCCCTCTTTCTGTGTATTCAATAATATGGATAAATAAGCTATTTTTATTATATCTTAATGAATCCATATTTTCTTCCATTTTTAGCGTGGGAATTGACAGGGAAATGCTATGTTCAATGAAAAAAATGCATTATTTTCATAAAAGGCTGGACGAAAATCCAGAACGGAGTTATCCTGAGATTGTGAAAAAAATAACGGAATACAAGATTCTCGGGGTAAGGTGAAATTCCTGACCGGCGGTGATGTTCAAAGCGAACTAAGCCCGCGACTCGATTCTGCTGCCTGCAGCGGAATCGACTGATCTGGTGACAATCCAGAGCCGACGGTAAAGTCCGGATGGGAGAGGATCATAAGATAAGGGCGACAGGTGTATTCCTGATGTCTTTATTGAAAATGGCCCCCGGTAACTGCCCCTTTAACAGGGCAGATCGGGGGCTTTTTGGTCTCTTATCGAGGGTTTGTATCGACAAGGAGAATGCAATTATGAGTAATGTTACGGCTTCATCAACAGGTATGCGCACTGCGCCGATCCGCAGCGGTTTCTGGCTGGTAGTCCTGGGAGCGGCGTTATGGGGCGTCGATCCGCTGTTCCGCATTATCCTGCTCAAATCATTAACCTCTTCACAGATCGTACTGCTGGAGCATGTGGTGCTATTCTTGGCAGCTGCACCGGTACTATGGCGCCACCGTGCTGAACTCAAAAAGATCCGGCTGCGTCAGGCTGGAGCCCTGATGGTTGTATCCTGGGGCGGCTCTGCTGTAGCTACCATCCTGTTCACCAAAGCCCTTTCCAGCGGAGATTTGAATGCCGTACTGCTGCTGCAGAAGCTTCAGCCGATATTCGCTATCGGGCTGGCTGCAATGATTCTGAAAGAACGTCTGCCGAAAAACTTCGGACCGCTTATCGTGCTGGCATTGGCGGGCACTTATCTGCTGACCTTTGGCTGGACCGTTCCTTTCGGTCATGTCAACAGCTTTATCAGCGTCGGCAGTCTGATGGCGATGGGGGCAGCTGCCTTATGGGGCGGCTCTACCGTGATGGGACGTTATCTTCTTGGCTCGATGAGCTATGAGACAGTAACTTCACTGCGCTTCATTCTTGCTTTGCCGCTGCTGTTCACTATCACTACACTGGAGGGTGCTCCTTGGCAGGTGAACGGCGGATGGGGGACTACTTCGGCAATTGCCATTAACCTGCTGCTGCAGGCGCTATTGCCCGGACTCCTCAGTATGCTGCTGTACTACAAAGGGCTAAATACTACCAAAGCTTCTTTTGCAACGCTGGCTGAGCTCAGCTTTCCGATGACCGGGATTCTGATCAACTGGATTGTTTACCATCAGCTCGTGACTCTGCCGCAGCTTGTCGGCTTTGCCCTGATCTGGACGGCATTATTCTTTATTTCGAATCAGCAGAGCAAGCAGGCAGAGACAGTGCTGAAGTAAGAGCTTATTATAGACGCCTGAGGGGAGTGACCCCAGGGTTTGTGCTGGAAGAGGATGTCTCTAAGCGCCGTTACGGCTGTGGAGGCATTCTCTTTTATTTTTTTTTGTGTGTGTCATGAAGCTCATCTGAAAAAAGCTGCAAAAACTGCTGAAATGTTGCAGGAGTATTGTATGACGCCTTTTGTAAAGCGTTTACAATTGTAATGGAGAAGTATGCTGACAAGCAGGACCGTCTTGCAGGGGTTCCAGTATTTGCCCTTGTCTCCCCGGTTAAACTTTGTACAATTAGAGCTACGACAATTGCGCAGGATGTGAAGAACGATGTACAGATATAATTTGTTTAGCAAAATCGTGAGTATTATGGTCATTATGCTCATTCCGATTACGATTCTCTATTTCTATTCTAATAAGACTACCACCGATGTACTGCGCAGTGAGCTCAATACCTCGAACAATAACCAGCTCAGCTTTTTCCAGAACCAGGTCGAGACGAATATGGAACTGCTGTCCTCCTGGCCGATTCTGCTGATTCATGATCCCGATATTCTCAGCCTTAAGGATACAGTTTTTTCTACAGAATACCTGAACCTGGACGCTATTAATCTGGTAAAGCGGATTCAGACGAAACTCAGCATCCAGGAGAGCTCATCCAATTGGAAAAGCAAGCTATATCTCTATTCGCCGGCCATCCACCGGGTGGTTACGGAGAGTGATGCGAAGTCCTATGAGGACGAGGAACTGAAGCGGGACGTGAAGTCCGGGTGGCATGTAGAAAAGATTGCCGACCAGAATGAAGACCGTTTCCTGTTCTCCTGGTACTCGTTCACCCCGTATTCATCGGAGTTCTCCCCGCAGCGGGCGGCCACGATTATGAAGGTGGAGTTCGACAGCCAGAATATAGAAGACATGCTGGATAAATTCAAAAGCGACGGCAGGAGAGATCCCTTCTACTATAAGCAGGGGACCGGACTGATCTTCAACCGCAGCGCCGACAAGCCGCTGGCTGATAAGCTTGTGGAACGGCTGGAGCAGGAGCAGCTGAACGGCAGCGAGAACCGGACGCTGGTGATGGACGGGCAATCCTACAGCATCAACATCGTCTACTCCGACAAAATGGGCTGGTATCTGATTGACTATATGCCGCTGTCGGATATCCTGCAGCCGATCCATAAGTCTAACCGGCTGTTCTATTTTTCGATGGGGGCTTTGCTGCTGATGAGCTGTCTGGTTGCCTATTTCTTGTATGTACAGGTGCAGCTGCCGATCCGCCAGCTGGTTGGCGGGTTCCAGCGGCTGAAGCAGGGCGATTATTCCGTCCGGGTCGGGATTAAAGGGAAAAATGAATTCAGTTTCCTCTCGGGCCGCTTCAACAATATGGTGGAGCAGACCCAGGAGCTGATAGAGAATGTTCTAATGGAAAAAATTCATGTGCGGGAAGCCCGGCTGAAGCAGCTTCAGTCCCAGATTAATCCGCATTTCTTCTATAATTGCTTTTCTTTTATAACGAGTATGGCTAAGCTGGGCAACCGCGAGGCGGTAGTCGGAATGTCGCATAACCTGTCCCGATATTACAGGTATACAACCCGTCAGGAAAGAGATCTAGTCTCATTGACGGAAGAAATCGAATTCGTAACTCATTATCTGGAGATCCAGAACATGCGGATGAGCCGGCTGCAGTATTCCATCAGCATACCGCCGCAGATGCGCCGCTTAGAGATTCCGCCGCTTGTGCTGCAGCCGCTGGTGGAGAATGCAGTGCTGCACGGTATTGAGCCGCTGGCCAGCGCAGGTGTCCTGCGGATCACCGGCTCCTGCAACGGCAGAACAATGATCTTAACCGTGGAGGATGACGGGCAGGGAATGCTCCCGGAAGCGATGGAAGAGCTTGAAGCGAAACTAAGCAGCGCAATGGACGAAGAAATGGGCTGCGGAGTATGGAATGTGCATCAGCGGATGCGTCTGCGCTACGGCGAAGACGCAGGATTGCACTTTGCGCTTTCGCCACTCGGGGGACTGCAGGCAACGCTGCAATGGCAGCTGCCGGAGAGCAATACAGACACAGAGAAGATTTCCGGGAGGGAACAGCATGATTGAAATATTGCTCGTTGATGATGAGTCTTATGTAACAGAAAGTATAGCCCAGACGATCCAGTGGGAAGAGATCGGCGTATACAAGGTGCACCAGGCGGCATCCGGGGCGGCAGCGCTGGAGATCATGGAGCAGCAGGACATCGATATCCTCGTAACGGATATTTCCATGCCGGGAATGAGCGGACTTCAGCTGATCGAGACGGCAAGCGAACGCTGGCCGAATCTCCGCAGCATCCTGCTGACCGGATATTCCGATTTCGCGTATGCCAAGAAAGCCATTCAGCTTCAGGCCTTCGATTATATCCTGAAGCCGGTCAGCGACGACGAGTTCATCAAAAGTATATCCGGCGCGATTGAGTCGCTCAGAGATGAATGGGAAGCCCATGATAAATACCATATGCTGATGTATAACCGCAAAGCCAGCTACAGTGTGCTTCGCGCCAATCTGATGCATGATCTGCTGCTGGGAAGGGTCATGTCTGAACGGGCGCTGGCTGCCAAGCTTGCGGAGTACGAGATTGCTTTCGATACAGAGACACAGGCGGCGATGCTGATGATCCAGCTCGGCAAGCATTATACGGCCATGGATCATCATTCCATCTCGCTGATGGAATATGCTATCGGCAATATCGCCGAAGAGCTGTTCAAGGAGAATTTCCGTGTCTGGTTCTGCAAAGCGCCTCATGACTGTCTGATTCTGCTGGTGGAGCCGAATACGCAAATGCAGCAGCTTATCGGACTGTCGGAGCAATATGAAACGCTCCGCCAGCAGACGCTTAAGGGTGTAATTGACAGCTTCAGGGCGAGTGTGAGCAATTATCTGAAAGGGGAAATTTCACTGATTGTCACGGAATGGTTTGCATTCCCGGAAGGATTGCCGGCTGCTTACCGCAGCGGACTGAGTTCTATGTTTCTGGCAGCACACAACGAGGCAGGCTCGGTGTTGTATCTGGAAGACAAACATATCCTGGAGCGGGCGGCGATTAAGTCGCTCGAGAGCCTGTACCGTCCGCCGACACTGATTCATCTGCTGGAATCGAAGCAGTGGGATACTGCCCGTGAGAAGATCACAGATGTGTTCCGGGATATGGAAACCGCCAGGTTCTCCAGAGAGCACCTGTATGAAGTATTTCTGTCGATCACGAATGCCTTCATGTACATTGCCCATAAGAGCGGCCAATTCATCTCACAGATTGACCAGTATGCACTGGATCCGCTGCTTACGCAGAGCATTATCGTCTCTTATGACCGGCTGCAGGACTGGGCGCTTGATATGCTCGGGAAGCTGCAGAAGGAGCTCTCGGAAAGTGACCAGTATACAAAGAGTTATGTAATCAAGCAGGTGCATGAACTGGTGGGCAATCATACCGGACATGATCTGTCGGTCAAGACGATTGCTGATCATGTCTATCTCCACCCGGTCTATCTGTCGAAAATTTACAAGGCTGAGACAGGGGAAGGCCTGGGCGATTATATCATCCGCATGCGGATGGAGCGGGCACTCTACCTGCTGAAGAACACGAATAAGAAGATTTATGAGATTACGACGGAGCTGGGTTACCAGAATCCGCAATATTTCAGTAAAATGTTCAAAAAGCACTACGGGATGACACCAAATGAATTCCGGGACGGATAGAGGTTGGCAAAGGTGCAGAAACCTTGTTTTAATGACGTATTCGTGCAAACCGTTGTTCCCTATAATGAAGACATCACCAATACTTAAGGAATTCAAGGGGGAAGACAGAAGCATGAAGACAAAAAAATTGCTGCCGCTCCTGGGCATGAGCGTACTGCTGGCAAGCAGTATCGCCGGCTGCTCAGGAAATAATAATGCAGCCGGAGGAAATAACGCTTCCGGTAATGCTGCTAATACACCGGTAGAAACTGAAAACGCCTACAAGGATAAATATGATCCTGAAGTAACCATCACCACCGTGTGGGGGGTTGACCCTGAGCTGAAATTCAAGAACGGCGAAACCATTGAGAATAACGTCTCCACCAAATGGGCCAAAGAGAAATTCGGCATCAACATTAAATCGCTCTGGTCCATTACGGATACGAATGGCGCTTTCGGCACGAAGCTGCGTCTGGCGATGTCTTCCGGACAGGAAATGCCTGATATCGTTACCATCGGGACAGGCGATGCCACCATCGCCCAGGACCTGATTGATTCCGGAATGTACCGGGAAGTAGGCACACTGTTCGACCAATATGCTTCTGACACCTGGAAAGAAGCGATGGCCCAGGACCCTAATGTCTGGAACCAATACAGCCGCGACGGCAAAAAAATGGGGCTTCCGGTTCTCGATTACGCATATAACCATGATTACATTCTATGGATCCGCCAGGACTGGCTGGATAAGCTGAACATGAAAGCACCGACAAACATCGATGAGCTGGAGAAGGTGATGGATGCCTTTAAGAACCAGAATCCGGACGGTCTGGCTCCGGATAAAGTGATTCCGCTCAGCATCGGTTTCAAGACAAGCATGAACACCTGGATGGGTGACCCTTCCTGGATCTTCGGCGCTTACGGAACCCTTCCGCAGCAGTGGAATGTAGCGGCTGACGGCAAGCTGGAATACGGCTCCGTGAACGCCGGCATGAAGCAAGGTCTCGAGAAGCTGAAGGATTGGCTCGCCAAAGGCTATATTCCGCAGGAAGCCGCGCTTTGGGATGAGAACAAAACCTCGGAACCTGCTGTTGCAGGAACAGCCGGTATTATTCCTGGACCTTACTGGATGAGCGGCTGGCCGCTGCAGGATACGGTGAAGAACGTGCCGGATGCTGTCTGGGCACCGATCAACATTCCGGCCGGACCGGACGGAACCGTAATGCGCCATGGTACACAGTTCACCAACGGCGTTACTCTGATCAGCACCAAAATGAAAAATCCGGAAGCGTTCTTTACGTATGAGAACTACCTGTACGACAATTTCGCCAACCCGCAGCCTGGCAGTGAACTGGATAACGGCCTCTTCGCCGGCTATGACTATGAACTGGATGCAAGCGGCAAAATGGTCGCTAATGATCAGATTAGCGGCGGCTATGTGAACAGTGTCCGTTACCTCCTGGTACGCGACGGCGCACGTATTCCTGATGCCCAGATGAAGGCCCTGCTTAACCTGGCTAATGGCGCTCAGCCAACAACCAGACTTGAGAAGGATGTTGCGGTTAACTATGGTAAAGGAACACCTGCGGCTGCCAAGGTACTGCTGCAGCAGGAAGACAAATCGTTCAAGAACATGTTCACTGGTCCGACTACTGAAACTATGAAAGCAAAGCTGGATTACCTGAACAAGATCGAGAACCAGACGTTTAACGAAATCATCTACGGCAAACAGCCGCTGGATTCGTTCGACAGCTTCGTTACTACCTGGAATGCAGGCGGCGGCGAACAGATTACCAAAGAAGTTAACGAGTGGTATGACAGCGTAAAATAAGCGCTGCGCATACTAGCTTGAGACAAAAACAGGACCCTTTCCTGCGTCGGAGTTTTCCGCCAGCAGGAGTCGGTCCTGTTTGCTTTTTCCTGGAGAAAGAGGGATGAATGCTGGCCGCTCCGGATGGGACAAAGACATTGCTTTTGTACCATTTATATTGGTTTTGCTGTCTACTTGCCCCATTTGACCGTTGCTATAATTTGATTATGAAGACAGAAGAAATCGACTAGGTTGGGGGCTTAAAGGATGAGAACACTAAGAAAAAACTGGCAATTCCATGTAATGCTGATTCCTGCGATGATACTGCTGATTCTGTTCAGCTTTATCCCGATGGGCGGCATTGTAATGGCCTTTCAGGATTACAAACCATGGCTGCATATCTCCGGTTCGGAGTGGGTGGGCCTTGATAACTTCAGGTATCTTTTTGAACGTGAGGACAGCATGCAGGTGATCTGGAACACACTGATCATTGCGGTGCTGAAGATGATCTTCAATCTGCTTGTACCGTTTATTTTTGCGATTATGCTGAATGAGGTCCGCAAGCTGGCCGTACAGCGTACCATTCAGACACTGGTTTATCTGCCGCATTTCCTGTCCTGGGTTATTCTCGGCGGGATTCTGCTGGACCTGCTGTCCACGGACGGATTTGTCAATCAGATTCTCGGCAATTTCGGGGTGCAGCCGATTTTCTTCCTAGGGGATAACAACTGGTTCCGCTTTACGGTTATTTTGACAGATGTGTGGAAGGAATTCGGATATAATACCATCGTCTTCCTGGCGGCGCTTGCCGGCATTAACCCTTCACTGTATGAAGCGGCGGAGATCGACGGGGCGAACCGCTGGAAACAAACCCGCTTCATCACGATGCCATCACTGATTCCGATGGTTGTGGTAGTAGGTACTCTTGCGCTCGGGAATGTACTTAACGCCGGCTTTGACCAAATCTTTAACTTGTACAACCCGCTGGTCTACCAAAAGGGCGATATTATAGACACCTTCGTCTACCGTACAGCGATCCAAAACGGTGAGATGGGCTTCGGGACAGCCATTGGTTTGTTCAAGTCGGGGATCAGCATGGTTCTGATTCTGGTTTCGTACCAGCTGGCTAAAAAATGGGCGGGCTACCGCATCTTCTAAATCAACCGGGAAAGAGGGAAACCTATGTATTACAAAACAAGAGGCTACCGCGTATTCAGCGTACTTAATACCTGTTTTCTAATTATTCTGGCGGTCATGTGTATCATTCCGCTCGTTCATGTGCTTGCGGTTTCGTTCAGCGCCAAATCAGCGGCGGATGCCAATCTGGTCGGCTTGTGGCCGAAGCAGTTTTCAGTGGAAGCCTATAAAAAGACCATCGATAATCCTGTGTTTCTTCATTCTATCTGGATTTCAGTTCAACGTACGGTTCTCGGAACAGGGCTTACGCTGCTTATTACGTTCCTTGCGGCTTATCCGTTGTCCAAAGAAAATTCGGCCTTTAAAGGCCGGACGATTTACTCCTGGCTGTTTGTCTTCACCATGGTATTCAACGGCGGGATGATCCCGTTCTATATCGTTATTCAGAAGCTTGGCCTGATGAATTCCTTCTGGGTCCTGGTGCTGCCGGGAGCAGTTAACACCTTCCTGATCATTCTGATGCTCAACTTCTTCCGCGGTGTACCGAAGGAGCTGGAGGAAGCAGCACTGATTGACGGGGCGAATCATTTCCGCACCTTGTTCAGTATTTATCTGCCGATCTCGCTGCCTTCCATTGCTACGATTGCCCTGTTCAGCATGGTGTTCCACTGGAACTCCTGGTTCGACGGGCTGCTGTACATGAATAATTCCGATAAGTTCCCGCTCGCCACATTCCTGCAGACCGTCATTATCCAGCGGGATATGAGCTCCATGAGTATTAATCCGAAGGAAATGGAGCTGATCTCGCAGACCACGGTACGTGCAGCGCAGATCTTTATCGGAGCGGCTCCCATCCTGCTGGTCTATCCGTTCCTGCAGAAATATTTTGTTAAAGGAATGACACTCGGCTCAGTGAAGGAGTAATGGGTGATGACAGGAGCATATATCAACGGAATGGATGTTTCGTTTCTGGATGAGATTGAACAGGGAGGCGGGGTCTTCAGGTACGGCTCCGGCCCGCAGGCTGGACAAGCCGCAGACCTGCTGGAGATTCTGGGGGACAGCGGTGTGAATTCAATCCGGCTGCGGATCTGGAATGATCCGCCCGGCGGCTTCTGTTATCTGGAACGGACGCTCGTCATGGCGAAACGGATCAAAGCGGCCGGGCTTGGCTTCCTGCTCGATTTTCATTATTCGGACAAGGTTTCGTAAGATAAGGCAGACCGGGAATGCTCCGGTCTGTCTTTTTGCGCTTCCGGAGGTTTGCCAGAGAGGCGAATCAGCACCCCGTGTCCGTCATACATCCAAGATGAAATCCGCTGTCTGGGAGTAAAAATAAGGCTTTTCTCCCATACTACCGTTATTCTGGCAGGAGGTGCACGGAGATGAATAGCCAATCAGCACCCGTAATTTACATACAGCTTAAGAACCGCTTGTCGGTGCCTAAAGGGCGGGGGGTCATGCTGCGGGATGTGGCTTATCTGATTGCGGAGCCGCAGTGGCGTGAGCCACTGTATTCAATTCTGCTGCTCCAGCCGGAGCAAAGCGACGGGAATCTGATTCTGATCGATTTGCTGACCATTATTCCCCGCATTCAGGAGCTATTGCCGGATGCCGATATCCAGCCGATTGGCGAGGGGCGGACCATTGTACAGATTGAAGGGCCAGCCGAAGCCCGCAAGCCATCGGTTGCCCTGTTCGTGCTCGTATGGCTGCTGCTGTTCTTCGGGTCGGCGCTGACCATTATGAATTTCCATGCGGACGTCAACATGCAGGAGGTGCACATACGGGTGGTCGAGATGCTGACCGGGCGGCGGGATGAGCATCCCTATATGTTCCAGATTGCCTATTCGCTGGGGATCGGGTTTGGGATGGTGATTTTTTTCAATCATCTGTTCAAGAAAAAATGGAATGAAGAGCCGACCCCGCTGGAAGTGGAAATGTTCCTGTATCAGAAAAATATCGATCACTATGTTGTGCATGAAGAATACAGCAGGATGAATAACCGTACTGAACCGTCCGGGCGTAAGGAGGATTCCTCATGACAGCGCCAATCCTACTTGGCCTGCACTTGCTGCTTGGGGTTGCTGGAGGAATCGCGGTTGGCGGAGGAGTTATTGCTCTGTTTATTGTTCTGGATATGGTGCCCCGTCTGGCCCAGTTGACTGCTTCCTATGACAAGGTGCACTGGTACGAAGGTGCGATGGTGGGCGGCTCACTGCTTGGAACCATGAGCGATTTCTGGAACTGGAAAGTTAATGCGGGTCCTTTAGTAGAACTGGGTGTAGGGCTGCTTGACGGAATATTTGTCGGTATGCTGGCGGCCGCCTTGACAGAAGTGCTTAACGTGCTGCCTATTTTGGCTAAACGCCTGTATATGACTCATTATCTGTTCGGCCTTTTAATGGCGATGGTATGCGGGAAGGTAGCGGGCTCTTTGTTTGACTGGTTTGTATACCAGCGGTGATCCAGGGCTTCCGAAGCTGACCAGTGCCGGGAGTGAAATGTTGTGGGATAAGCTCATTGAACTTGAGGAGGTTATGGAGTGGTAAGGTATATTCATAGTGGGGATCACATTGAAAATAAAGATCACGATAAAGCTAAACAGGCAGACTCCGAAGAAAAGGGCTCTGTTGACAGCCGGCTGGGTGAAGCGGAAGCGGCGGAAGAAATGGGCATGCTGTTTGACCATGGGCAAACCGTTCCAGAAGGTGACCTTTCTACAGCCGGAGACGGCTCACCGGATCAAGAAGACGAAGAGCCGAAGCAGAATGCGGAGCCGGAAGCTTCGGGAAGTTCAGGCACGGAAGCAGACCGGCTGCAGGGAGATCACTCAGCTTCGCCTCAATGGCAGGCTGAGCCGGAGTTATCCGGTGTTGGCGAGTTATCCGCAAGCGGACAGAACAGCGGACAGCCCGGTAAGGAGTATGTGTTCACTCTTGTAGACAGCGATTCAGAAACAGAGGATATCCCGGGGACTGATACAGCAGGCAACCAGGATGCTGAGGCTTCCGCAGAGCTTGGGACAGATATTGGTGTGGATGCCGGGGCAACCGGTTATAGCGATCATGATTTGCAGGTTTCGGATGGTGCGGGCACGCCGGATCAGGAGGGACCGGATTCGCCGCAGGAAGAAGAGCCGGTGGTGCAAGGCAGTTCTGATACCGGAGAAAGTTTGGAGGCAGATGCAAAGGAGCCAGAGAGTGCTGAAAGCACCGAGGAAAGCAATCCGGAGACAGACGATAAGGCATTAGCCGACGGCGAACAAGATGAAAACAGGGATCCGGGCGGACAGGCGCAGGATGCAGAGGCGTCGAGTGAGCTGGGATCAGAGGAGCCGGAACCTGCCAAAAGGGGGTTCTTTGCCAGACTGTTCGGAGATGACCCGGAAACGGAGGAGGAAGAATCCGCTGAGGATCCGGGGATGGGTAAGCAAGGCAAGCAGCAGACAGAAGCGGAAGCCGGGGGCCTGAAGGATCAGGCCGGGAAGTCCAAGACTGACAAGAAGCAGGCTCAGTCAGAGGCACCCCAAAAGGCCGATCCGCTCCAAAAGAAGCGCGATACTGAACACTCCAATTCCCTGGAGGAATCAATTATCTACTGGCAGGGAAATGACAAAATTCCTGAGAGGCTGGAGGATACGAAAGGTACGCTGACAGAGGTGCTGGGACTCGGTTCCTCTTTTGACATCGTATTCAGGGAAATGTCCTTTGGCGGCCGCAAGGCAGCGCTGCTATGTATCAGCGGGTTTGCCAAGGATACGATCATTGACGAAATTCTGAAACGGCTGACCTATCTGACGCCAGACGATATATCCGCCGATGTGCTCGCCAGCTTCATGAGCGAATATATTCCCCATGTGCAGGTGGAAAAAGGCGAACTGCTGAGCGAGAGCGTCAACAAGGTGCTGTCGGGCATGAGCGTGTTCTTCATTGAAGGGGAGACACAGGTTATCATTATGGATACCCGCTCGTATCCTTCACGCAGTCCCGATGAGCCCTCCATTGAGCGGGTAGTGCGCGGTGCGCGTGACGGGTTTACAGAGACCCTGCTCAGTAACGTGGCGCTGGTACGCAGAAGAATCCGCGACCCAGGACTGAAATATGAGATGCACCAGGTGGGCCGCCGTACGCGGACTGATGTCTGTGTGGCGTATATTGATGACATCGTGGACAAGACGCAGGTGAAGGCTGTCACCGACAAGATTAAAAGCATCGACATCGACGGCATACCGCTGGCCGACAAGCAGCTGGAAGAAGCAATCGTGGGCAGAGGGTGGAATCCCTATCCGCTGGTCCGTTATTCAGAGCGTCCAGACACTGTAGCTTCGCATCTGCTGGAAGGCCGGGTGGTCATCTTTGTAGATACCTCACCGAGCGTCATTGTTTTGCCGACGACCTTTTTTGATCTCTGCCAGCATGCAGAGGAGAACCGGCAGACCCCGTTCATGGGAACCTATCTGCGCTGGGTACGGTTCATCGGCGTTTTCGCCTCCATGTTTCTGCTTCCTTTATGGATGCTGCTCGTGATTCATCCGGAGCTGAAGCCGGCCATGCTCGATTTTATCGGACCACAGAAAATGGCCAAAATTCCGCTCCTGGCCCAGTTCCTGATCGTTGAGCTTGGAGTCGATCTGCTGCGGATGGCAGCTGTGCATACGCCGACGCCGCTCGGCTCTGCGATGGGTCTGATTGCTGCAATTCTGGTGGGTGATATCGCTGTGCAGACCGGACTTTTTGTCAATGAAGTCGTGCTCTATATGGCGGTGGCCTCGATCGGGATGTTTGCAACTCCGAGCTATGAGCTGGGGCTGGCAAACCGGATCGTCAGGCTTGGACTGTTGCTCGCCGTGGCTGCGTTCCAGGTGCAGGGCTTTATGATCGGCACTACGCTGCTCATAGTACTGCTGACCGTGCACCGGTCGTATAACTCCTCGTATTTATGGCCGTTTATACCGTTTAATGCAAAAGCCTTAGGTGCCATTCTCGTACGGCAGCCTGTGCTTAGATCCAAAACAAGGCCTTCTTTCAACAAAACAAGGGATAATACACGGATGCCGCCCGTTCAGAAGAATGATCAATAGTCGCACAAAAATACAAATCAACTGCAAATTAGTCCATTCTATGGCGTTCCTTCTGTCTGCTATACTGAATACACTAAATAGCCCTTGTTAGGACTGAGTTTTAAGTAATCTGCCTAATTTTAGAACTCTGCGGGGCTGAATGACATATAATAGACAGGTTGGAATCGAGATATTCCACAGAAACTGGAGGACTGAACAATGTTTTTACACGGGACGAGCCGAATTAATGATGCCGGTCATTTGGAAATCGGCGGATGTGATGTGACTGAACTGAAGGCGGAATATGGTACCCCGCTATATATAATGGACGAGCAATTAATCCGGCGCCGCTGCCGCGAATACATGGATGCCTTTAGAGCTTCCGGACTCGGATTTCAGGTGGCCTATGCCAGCAAAGCTTTTTCGATTATGGCCATGTGCCGTTTGGCCGATGAAGAAGGCTTGTCACTGGATGTAGTTTCGGACGGAGAGCTCTATACGGCCCTGCAGGCCGGCTTCCCGGCTGAGCGCATTCACTTCCATGGCAACAACAAGACACCGGATGAGATTCAAATGGCGATTGAAGCGGGAATCGGCTGCTTTGTGGTCGACAACCTGGTGGAGATGAACCTCCTGCAAGGTATTGCTGCCAGCAAAGAAGTAACTGTAAATGTGCTGCTGCGCGTTACGCCGGGTGTTGAAGCCCATGCCCACCATGCTTATGCTTCGACCGGCCAGACCGATTCAAAGTTCGGCTTTGATATTGGTAACGGCTCTGCTTTTGCTGCGGTACAGCAGGCTGCGGCCAAGGCCAACCTGCAGCTGCTTGGTGTTCATTCGCACATCGGCTCGCAGATTTTCGAAACCGAGGGCTTTCAGCTTGCCGTTGAACGGATCGCTGATTTCACCCGCAAAGTGAAGGAAGAGCTGGATATTGAATTCCCAGTCGTCAACCTTGGCGGCGGCTTTGGAATCCGTTATGTAGAAGGCGATACGCCGCTGCAGGTATCCGAATATGTTGCAGCCATCACAGATGCCGTGAAGACGCATTTCAGCGGAATCGGCAGCTCGCTCCCCCAGATCTGGGTAGAGCCCGGCCGCAGCATCGTCGGTGATGCCGGCACTACACTGTACACTGTGGGAACGAATAAGGAGATTCCGGGAGTCCGTAAATATGTAGCTGTTGACGGCGGCATGACAGATAATCCGCGCCCTGCACTCTATGAATCCAAGTATGAGGCGCTGCTGGCTAACCGCGCTACGGAAGCCAATGAAGAAACAGTCTCCATTGCCGGTAAATGCTGCGAGAGCGGAGATATGCTGATCTGGGACGTGGAGCTTCCTAAGGTTGCGAGCGGAGATCTGCTCGCGGTTGCCTGCACTGGAGCTTACAATTATTCGATGGCCAGCAATTACAACCGGATTCGCCGTCCGGCTGTGGTCTTCGTGCAGAATGGACAGAGCGATCTGGTTGTGCGCCGCGAGTCCCATCATGACATCGTAGCCAACGATATTGTACCGGAGCGTATTGCCAAGCAGGCTGTTACGAAATAATTACAGCCCTGCCGAAAACCACAGTTTATGAAGATATGCATGAAGCCGGCGGGAATCACTCCCGCTGGCTTTGCTTTGTGCGCGGATTCATAGTAAACTAATAAAAGTGTTCTACATCTGTTATTTCGAAAGGGGTCATTTACATATGGCAAAGCAAGCGAAAATCACTCTTGAAAACGGCGGCGTAGTGCTGATCGATCTGTTCGAACAGGATGCTCCAAATACTGTAGCCAACTTTGAGAAGCTGGCTAAGGACGGTTTCTACAACGGATTGGTATTCCACCGTGTTATCCCTGGTTTTGTAGCTCAAGGCGGATGCCCGAATGGTACAGGTTCCGGCGGTCCCGGTTACACAATCAACTGTGAGATCAACCCTAACAAGCATGAGCGAGGAACGCTGGCTATGGCACATGCCGGCAAGAACACAGGCGGAAGCCAGTTCTACATCTGCTATGCACCGCAGCCGCACCTTGACGGAGTACACACTGTATTCGGTAAAGTTGTACAAGGCATGGAACTGGTTGACAGCTTCCAGGGACGCGACAAAATGACTTCGGTGGAAATCATCGAAGCGTAAGGATTAGATTCCGGAGGGCGGGTGAACCGTCCTCTTTTATTTTTAGACAGCACCCTGCTGGTTTTACCAGCGGGGTGCTGTCTTTTTACAGAGTTAAAGATTCCGGCTTCTGCGGCTGGGAAGGGAGCTATAGTACCTGGGCAGCTTGAAAAAGATCAGATACATCAGCAGGAAGATCACGAAGGCAAAGACCTCTTCGACGAATAGATAGTAGGGATAGGGGCCGAAATAATCGAGTACGGACAAGGTATCCGGCTTATGCGCCAGGAACATGTAGTTGGTGTCCAGCAGTTTATCTGCGGCAAAGACGCATGCGGCGATCATATTGAGGCAGCCCATGGTGAAGAACAGTGACCGTAAGCCTGGCCGGAAGCCATAAGCCCAGGTCATAAACAAGGAAGCCAGTACGATGGCTCCGTGGGCGGTAAAAAACAGCAGGAAGCGGAAATGCGGAAACGGGTAGACCAGATTAGGTGTAAGCAGTGCGATGAAAGCGCCGCCGATCCCGGCGAAGTAAAGGAAGGAGTAGAGCAGCCGGCTGCGGGTAAGCAGCATGATCGCGGATAAGAGCAGCGTGATTCCGCACAGCTCCAGCGGCAGTGAATGCTGGATGGTCCAAATGTCCTGTGACAGGTACCAAAGATGCAGGCCGCCTTCCGAAGCCAGCAGAACGATGACCAGCAGATAACGGACAGCGTCCCGGAGAAAAGGCCGCGAAAGGAGTGCAGCCCGTGAAGCGAATAGCAGCAGACAAGCTAAAGCGACCAAAGCCAGAGCAATGAGATGCGGCAAGGAAAACATGGCAAAATCCGCCTCATGCTGCCGCCCGAAAAAGATTGTAAGGTTCACAATTTTCTCTCCCCCCGAATGTTGAACATATTCCCAAAAAATAATTATTTTATTTTAAACATAATCTGATTCTAAAGATCTATACTTCGGTGATATAAGTATATAACGCTCAAACTGAACAGGAAAGGAAGAGAATTCTTTAATCTAACATAAGATGGATGCGGATTACCGGCATACATAACTGGCTTTTGGGCGGGTTTTATATTTTCAGAAACGGGGGCTACCGGGGAATGATGAGAAAAAAAGTAAGTCTGGCCATTGTGGTTCTTTTGCTTTTTGTGCAATATGCCTACGGCATCGGATTCACGTCACAGGTCAAGGCAGCTGCCATTGATCATGACAAGAACATCATTACCAGTGTTTCTATGGCAGTATATGGGCCGGATGGAAGCACAGTTACGGACAGTGTGTATGACGTTAATTCCATGGTATCCCTGGATTACACCTGGGCACTTCCGGACGGACACGGCTACACTGCCGGAGATACCTTCACCTTCCAGCTTCCCGGACAGTTTCAGCTGTTCAATGACATTAGCGGAGCGCTTGTGTCGGATGATGGGCAGGTAGGTGATTTTACAATCAGCCAATCCACACATCAGGTGGTCATGACCTTCAATAATTACATTGAGAATCATGGCAATGTCCATGGGACGCTGCGGGTTAATACGAAATTCGACCGTGCCCAATTGAACGGCAAAACGGTCGAGGAGATCTTATTCCCGGTTGAGGGGGGCATTCAGACCGTGACGGTGCAATTCAGGCCGGAGGTCAGTTCAACCATTGCCAAGAATGGCGTATCCAGCGGCTTCAACGCGGATCATATCGATTGGACAGTCGATGTGAACAAGAAACTGGAATCCGTGCAGAATGCCGTGGTTACCGATCCTATTCCCGCTGGACTGTCGCTGGACAGTACGGTTACACTGGCTGTTTATCAGCTGAACGTACAGCTGGATGGAACAGTCCTGCAGGGCAACTTGCTCGATACCAGCATATATAGTGCTGAGGTATCCGGGGGCACGCTGATCGTCCGTTTCACGGATTCCGTGCTAAATGGAGCATACCGGATCGCCTACTCCACTGGAATTACAGGTAACGAAGCCAGTTACACTAACACAGCTACATTTACCGGTGACGGACGTGATCCTGTCAGCGCATCAGCAACAGTTGCTGTGCAGCGTGGCGGAAGCCTGAACAAAAAGGCGCTCAATTACGAATGGGGTAAGCATATTACCACTTGGGCGGTCGAATACAATTATAACAAAAGGGTTATCCCGCAGCAGAGTGCTGTGCTGACAGATTTATTCGATGATTCCCAGCGGCTGGTAACGGACTCAGTTACGGTATATCCGGTGACACTTGATTCTGCAGGAAAGGCTACGAAGGGTACACCTCTTACGGAGAATGTGGATTATACGCTAACCGGTCTGATTGAAGTGGAGAAGGCGGGCTTCAAGCTGGAGTTCCTGAACGGCATATCTTCCGCTTACCTTATTGAGTATAAGACTCAGGCACAGGGCCGCGTATATAAAGATACTACAATTACCAACACAGTATCAGACAGTACCTACAGCGCTTCAGCAACTCAATTGATTCGTCCGGCCATTGTTTATAAGACGCTGTCCGGAGTGGATTACTCGAAACAGACGGTAAACTGGAAGATCACCGTGAATGGTGACAATTATCCAATGAAGGAAGTTGTACTGACTGATACCTTCCCGCAGGGCGGACTAAAATTCATACCGGATTCACTGGTTGTGCGGAACAGCAGCGGCGCGGTGCTTGATGACTCGGCCTACACGCTGGATTATAATGAATCCAGTGCGCCGCATGCCGGATGGAATACCGGTTTCAAGGTAATATTTAAATCAACGATAACAGGTACTTATACTATCGGTTATACTACCAAATTCAGCAGTTCCTACGCGAAGAGCGACAATTTCGTCAACACGGCTAAGGTCGACTGGAAGGATATTGAAGGCATGCGGACGGCCAGTGCGAACGGATTGTTTATTCCCCGCCCTGAGTATAAGAACAACGGATTCAAGACCGGAGTTTATGATGCGGCAACCAAAGAAATAACCTGGACGATTGGTGTCAATTATACGAGTGTTGCGGTAATAGAACCAGTTGTTTCGGACATTCTGACAGCCGGGCAGACACTGGTT
>CAKMKL010000075.1 GCA_927443375.1 uncultured Paenibacillus sp.
CCCAGACAAAGGCGGACGCTTCCGCTCCTACAGTTCCAAAATTCCCTTCTGCCACTTTCCATACATGTGTATTTTCAAGTTCAAACTATATAGTTTCTTTAATTCAAGCTGTATTAACTGCAGTGCTCCTGCGTCTAAAATACGGCTCGGGAATTTTAGTGGTACAAAATTTTTATTAAAGGAGCACATGATGAATTACAAAGATAAAAATCTAAGTAAGAGATAAGGAAATAGTCTGTATAAGACGAAAATAGATCTGGATAACGTTACCTTACGTGCACAATAATTGATTTAGATAAGATCAATGAGATCATTGAAAGAATTCGTATGTGTATTGAAGAGAGCGGATGGAAGTGCTGGACAGTGGAGAGATAGATAACGCAGATTCAATTAGCTTTATATCAGCCGTACTTAGTATAGAAGATTTCGAAATTGAATTTCCGGATGAATACTTACTCATAGACACAATTTCAAACATAGAGAATCCGCATTATGTTATTCAGCAGCTAAACATTAAAGTGTAGTATAAAAAAATTGGAAAGGAGGTGGACGAATTCAGACGAGTGTATCTGTGAAACTACCTTTTAATAAATCATCTCTATTTTATCATTATCATTTTTTCAATAAGGAGATTGAACATTTCCATGAAACAAACAAATCAACTGAACCGAAAGCGCTTCCTTAGTCTGCTTCTCACTCTGGTGCTGATGGCCTCGGTCTTTACCATGCCGACGGCCCTGGCCAAATCTTCAACGAATGTGCCGGTAACAGAGGCGACCTCCACAGCGAGCAGCACCCTTCCCGAACGTATCCGGGATGGCGTTATATTGCACGCTTTTGACTGGAATTTAAGTGTCATACAGGAAAACCTGCAGGCCATTGCTGACGCCGGGTACACGGCGATACAGACTTCTCCCATTATGGGCAGCGCCTCCGGGACCGACTGGTATTTTGCCTATCAGCCCAGCAACATGGTCGCTGGCGGCAGCGGTAACCGATACGGCGACAGGGACGCGTTTGTCAGTCTGACCCACGCCGCCGCCGAACTCGGCATCAAGGTCATCGTCGACGTGGTTCCCAACCACATGGGCAGCACCGACAGCTCCAATGCCCCGTGGAATGCCAACACCTATTTCCACAATGTGAGCGGCAACGTCGGTTATAACGACCGTTTTCTTCTGACCCAGCCGAACATGATCAGCGGGCTGAGGGATCTGAACACGCAGTCGCCGTTTGTTCAGGATTCCTACATCGCATACTTACAGGACATGATCGACGCCGGCGCGAGCGGCTTCCGCTATGATGCCATCAAGCACATCGAGCTGGACGACGACGCGCCTTCCACGGCGAGCATTGCCGCGGGCGCAACGAATCAGAATTATCCCGCAGGGGAGTTCAAAAGCGATTTTGTAAAAAAAGTGACCGGGGCCGCCAAAGCCTATTTCGAGAAAAAAGGCAAGGAGAGCTTCCAGTACGGTGAGGTGCTGCAAGGGGGAGACCCCAACATGGACCGGATGACCGGCTATGCCAAGTATATCGACCTGACTGCTTCCAAGTACGGACATGATGTGCGCAGCGTCCTCGAGCTGGGGGATGTCGGCCGTCTCGATAAATGGGCGGATTACGCCGCCGAGGGCCTGAAGGCCGACCGGCTGGTACCGTGGGTGGAATCCCACGACACCTACAACAACGAAGGGGAGTCCCTGAGCTTCAGCCCGAAGCAGATCAGACAGGGCTGGGCCATGGTCGCCGCTCGCAAGGACGCCTCCCCCCTCTTCTTTGCCCGTAATGTCAACGCCGACGGGACCCAGAGAACCAGCGTACGGACCGCAGCCAACGTAGACAATAGCCGGCCCCAGTGGAGCCATCCCGAAGTCGTGGCCGTTAACAAGTTCCACAACGCTATGGCGGACCGGGACGAGAATCTGATGAGCCTCGGCAACAATGCCGTCATGATCGAGCGCGGCACAACCGCGGACGGCGGCGGCGCGGTGCTGCTCAACACCGGCACAACCGACCGTGTTCTGGGCAGTGTGCCAGTGAAGTTCCTGAAGGATGGCTTCTATGCCAACGCCCTGAATCCGAGCAACGTCTTTACCGTATCGAACGGCAGAATCAGCGGGACCATTCCCGGCAACCCTGCAAAAACATCCAACACCGATGCCAACGCCAACCCCGGCCTTGTGGTACTAATGGACAGGGAGGACGCCGCCCCCGCCATTCTGGCCGCTTTGCCGAGCGATGACGATGTGACCGCCGGCAACAGCTTTACCGGCAATCAGCTCCGGCTCAGAATGTCGGCCGTCAATGTGACCGATACCTTGTACGCCATCAACAACGGCGAAGCCGTGAGCTTTGACGATGACGACACTATCACCGTGGGCGCCAACTACAACGACCCCGTCACCGTCACGTTGGTGGGCCGTGTAGCCGGAGGAGATTGGATCACCAGAGAATTTACCTACACTAGGGTCGAACCCGAAAAAGTGGTCCGCCCGCCGGTCCAAGAGCCCACAAGCGTCAACGTTTATCTTTCCATCAACCGCAATGCGGACTTCCAAGCCTGGGGTGGTAACAGCTTCGGAGTGAGAGCCTACACGTTCAACCCCGAGCTTTTTGGTGGATGGCCCGGCGGCACTATGACGAGAATGAAATACAACGGCGCCGACACCCAGTGGTACAAGATTGTAATGCCCCGGGCTACCGTCGGCGGGATCATATTTAATACCCAAACCAACTCGGGTACTGGACAACAAACCAATCAACCGTCGATTACCGCCTCAATGCTCAATAATGATCAATTATATTTCTATGGCACCGGAGACTCAAACTATAACATCAATGGCTCCTCTGATAGCGGCAATAACGCCCGCGCCAACTGGGACACGGCCTTTGCCGCAGGCAACAATATCGGCTTCGCAGCCAGCGGCGTATTCCCGCCGGGGCGCAACGGCGTCATTTTCAACACATCGGGCGGCAGCTCGATCGACAATCAATATGTCCGGGAAGGGGGAAAAGCGACCCGGCCGACAACCGACCCTACCCGCAGCGGGTATCTTTTCGACGGAAAATGGTACACCGATCCGGCTTTAACCCAGGAGTATGATTTCAATACCCCCGTGGTCAACACCCTCGGCGACGATAACATTTACGCTATGACCCTTTACGCCGGATGGATCAAGCAGGATGCCGACAAATTTCTGGTCGACTTCAATTCTCAGGGCGGCAGCCCGGTTATGTCGGTCTCCAACGTGGTGTACGGCGCCAACATCACCGCGCCGGAACCGCCCATCAGAAAGGGCTATACTTTCGGGGGGTGGTTCAAGAATTCCGCCTGCCAGGATGCGTGGAACTTTGACTCCGACACCGTGACGGCGCCGACGATGCTCTTCGCCAAGTGGGAGATTGTACCCTACACCATTAGCTATAGGGACGGTGTGGATTCCGCCGTCATGCCGGGCAGCGAACCCGCCACCTATACCGTGGAAACAGCGACCTTTAACCTGAGCGACCCGAGCCACAAGGACGGGCATACCTTCAACGGATGGTTTACCGACCCGCAATTCCTGCCAAGCTCAAGGCTCACCAGCGTTGCAGTCAACTCCGTCGGCGATTTGACCCTCTACGCCCGCTTTACTGCGGATACCTATAGAATTGCGCTGGACCCTCAGAGCGGGTCGGGAGGTACGGAAAGGGTATCGGTCGCCTACGGCGGCAAACTGCCGCTCGGAATCACCCGCCCTGAAAGGGCCGGCTATTCCTTCCGGGGATTCTACGCAGACACCGGCGGAAAGGGCCAACAATATTACAACAGTGACGGCATTAGAGTATTCGGGGGCAACTGGTCGACTGCACCCGTCAGCATCTACGCTCACTGGATTCCCAACGATGATCCGGACATTGCCGCCGTAACTGCGGCGGCGGAAATCCTCGAAGTGGGTTATGCTGCCGGCGACAATGCAGCCAATGTCACACAAAACGTGACACTGCCAACAACAGGAGTAGATGATGTTACCGTTTCATGGTCAAGTGACAAACCTGGGGTCATTAGTACCAATGGCGAAGTTGTTCGTCCATTAGCAGGTGCGGCAGACGCCACTGTTACCTTGACTGCAACATTAACGAAAGGTGAAGTGACTGATACGAAAACCTTTACGGTAATCGTCAGGTCGATGGAAATCGAGGCTATACCTGTTAAAACGATCAATGTTAGCGGTAATGATGCGATCACAACAAAAGGCGGTACACTTCAACTAACAGTAGAGGTGTTGCCGGCAGATGCAACGAACAAAGCAGTCACCTGGTCTGTCGAGAATAGAACAGGAAGCGCAACGATCAATGAGTTGGGTCTGTTAACTGCTGTAAGCGACGGCACCGTAACGGTGACGGCGACGGCAGCCGATAGTTCGGGCATTGTGGGAACGAAGTCGATTGCGATTAGCGGCCAGAGAATAAACAATCCAGAGCCAACTAATTCTCCTAGCAATCCAGAACCATCGACACCAGCGCCAACAGGTGTAATTAAGGATGGAGATAAAGCGATTGTGGAGCTTGGCAGCGGGATCACATCGAAGTCCATTCCTATACAGGATATCGGCGGACTATCCCTTCAGGTAAAAGCAACGAATGCGGTTCTAACGGTTCAAGCGGATGCGTTGAAGCAATGGCTGACTGCGGCGGGGAATCCGTCCGGGGCAAGTATTGAAGTAAGCGTTGTGCCAGTGACTGCTGGTGATATCATGAATGCTCCAGCTAAAGGTGGTCAAGCGCGTGTGGAAGTTGCAGGCGTTGTCTACGACATCACCGTTAAGCTGAAGTACAACAACCAAGTCATCGACATCAGCAATGTAGGTGGCGGAGTTGAAATTTCCTTGCCTTATAACAATGAGGCTGATGAAGACCTACTAGGCGTTTATTATTTCAATGAAGTAACCAAAGAGTGGGAATATCTAGGAGGCAGCGTAGATGCTGTCAAGAATATAGTGACGGTTACTCTTGAGCATCTGAGCAAATATGCGGTGCTGGAATACTCGAAGTCATTCACTGATGTTCCTTCGAATCACTGGGTTGCTCGGACGCTGGAGGTGTTAGCAGCGAAGCATATCATTAACGGCACAAGCGATACACTCTTCACACCAAATGGACATACAACTCGCGCTGAATTCACATCCTTGCTGGTGCGAGCTTTAGGCTTGACGAATGCTGCAAGCTCAGTTCCGTTTGAAGATGTTCAAGCGGGCCAATGGTATGCGAAGGAAGTTTCAATTGCTTATGAAGCGGGGCTTGTCTCGGGAGTATCGGAGACCAAATTCGATCCAAACGCGAATATCACCCGTGAACAAATGGCGGTACTGCTCGTTCGCGCCAATGAGTACAAGAACAGCGCAATTGCAGCGACTGGTCAAGAAACAGCCGATCTCAAGGATGGCTCAAGCATCTCTTCATGGGCAGTAGAAGGAGTGAATAAAGCCATCGCTGCTGGACTTCTGCAAGGAAAAGGGAACGGAATCTTCGATCCTGCTTCCGACGCCGACCGCGCCGAAACCGCGCAAGCCATCTTGAACTTGTTCAATAAGCTATAAGATGGAATAGAACGATTAAGAGCCTGTTAATCCGCTTAGGGACTGCACCCTGTTTGGGAGACAGTGATCAAAACACCTTGCATGTTTAAGCAGCCAGTCGCCAAAAGATCCACCGGCGACTGGTTATTTAGTTTCGCCTGAATCCTAATTGAGTTATAGCAGGTGATGTAGTCTCGAACGGTCCGTTCAACGATTGCAGTCGTTGTACACATAAGATCTTCGAGGTAGAACGTTTCAGACTTTAGGGTGGAATGAAACGATTCAATGGGGGAATTATCCGCGTGCGTTCCTTTACGGGACATGCTCATGGTAATGCCTTTTTCCCTTGACTGCCGCCTGGTATGCCTGAGACGTGTACACACTGCCCTGATCGCTGTGGAGCAGCATGTTGGCCCGCTCTGGAAGTTGACCCAGCGTATCCAATACAAAGGACGTGTCCTGCTTATCCGCTATACTGTAAGCGACAATTTCTCCGTTGTACAGATCCAAAATACTTGAAAGGTACAACATCTTGCCGCCAAACGGCAAATACGTAATATCTGTGACCATGTTCCGCAGGTTGTGCCGGTTGCCCCGCAGTCTTTCGTTTCTTCATCCTCACACGGCACTGCAGTCCCTCACGCTGCATGATACGCTGGACCCGTTTATGGTTTATAGGCTCTTCTGCCCGAAGGAGTGCCGTGATTTTACGGTAACCGTACCGGAATTTGTGCAGAGTGCATACCGGGAATCGGGGATAAATTGGCAGCCGCAATTGTCGCAGAGATCGAGATGTCCGGCAGTTTAGAGAAGCTAACCAACTGGTGGCTTTTGCAGGATTAGACCCCGGCATATTCAGTTCAGGCAAATTCACAGCAACCATTAGCCGGATAACCAAACGGGGCTTCAAGAGGCTTCGCCGAGCATTGTATTTGGCCGTACAATGTGGAATTCGAGGGAGAACCAATTCTAGGATTCGGGAGTACTATGAGAAAAAAAGAAAAGAGGGCAAGCCCTACAAGGTGGTCGTGATTGCCTGCGCCAACAAGCTTCTCTATCACGTATACGCCATCCTCAGCAAGAACCAGCCCTATCAATCATAACAACCATATTTATCCAGAACCTTCACGCCAATGAGGGTTCTTTGCCATGCTTTAAAAGTTGTATACCAAGAAGAACACGAGTCACCAATACAGAATCCTTGACAAGTATTAGCTGGTTTTTTTGTGCGCCTCACAGTCGCACCATCTAGTTGGTTCAAATCTGTTGGGGACGAATTGAGGATGAAAGCTATCATTTGAAGCAAGACGGCAACCAAACGAATCATAGTTATCGGAGAAAGCCCTTATAAATCAAGGCTTTAGCTCGCTGCGGCAGATGGGAACCCAGCAGCCTAAGTTTCCGCATGCGGTACATGTTATGCATAATGTCCACTAACACAAAATAAATTTTACCGTATTCCACCCCAGAATCCCCTCGATTTTTTGTAGCCCATGTGTAGCCAAACGACTGTAACAGATCTATACTTTGACAAAACCAAGCAACACGACTTAACATTTAACAAAGCTAGAAACCCTTATAGAATAAGGGTTTTAGGTATTTTTTAATCAAAAGTAACACCAGTTAAAAATTTCAAAACAGGGGTTCGACTCCCCTCAGTTTCTAAAACCCCTTTCCCAGCAAGGGTTTAAGGCCTTTTTTGGGAAAGGGGTTCTACACGGGTTAATAGAAGAAAGGTATATTCATTCATAAAAATGAACCCGTAATCTCAAACCATATGGTTTCAAGATACGGGTTCATTTAATTTACATAGCTTACCCAGTATTCTTTTCTGGATAGCACCATTTACAGCCATTATAGCCTTGAGCAAAGTAAGGTTGGGCATTATCAGTATCAATTCTATGATATGGTTTAATTTCTTCAATTCTGCAGCGTGACTCTACTTTAGCGGTTTTGTGAACTTCCTTTGTATTCGTATTCACTATATAAGTCCCCATAGTACAACTCCCTCCAAGTGTATTTTACTGTATATGAACGTATAAAATAAGAACATTTGTTCTTTTTATTGTTTGCCTTGCTATATATAATAATTAGCTACCAGTCACTGTTCGTTGTTTTAAATCTAGCAAAAAGGAAACACTAGTATTGTAGATTTGAAAGGGGGAATAGGGAATGGGAGCCTGTCGTATATCAATGGTAAAGATGGACACAGTAGGAAAGCATTTTCCGAAGCAAAGAGAAACAATGTCTGAATATGCAGCGCTAGAAAATGCCTATCTAGATGGAATGAGAGAAATACTGAGCGAGGTAGCCGCTAGAAGACATCTTGAAATATGGGGAATGCGTTCTAACAATCCTCATATCAGGAAGGCCAACGAAGAGTCATCTTATGCCATTGAACGCCTACACAGTAGTTTGAAAGAGACACAACGTGAATTGTATGGACTCATGGAAGAGGCCACAAACATAGAACAGGGTCTCGAAGAAGAGGAAGCCTTTGTGGTCGGATTTCTGGAAGGATACCGCTTTATAAAAGAGCTGCAGAGATCGGGCGGTGGTCTGACTCTGGTTTAGAAGATACTACCCAATATGCTATAATAATAGTAATTATTTAACCGGAGGTGTTCAAGATGCGATGGGATGAAGTTCAGGAGCGGTTTCCTAATGAATGGGTCGTTCTTGAGGCGACCAAGGCTTATTCTAAGGAAGGCCAGCGTTTTATTGAAGAGATGTCCGTGATCAATTCTTATGAGGATTCTACCAAAGCATTGAAGCGTTACAGTGAGCTGCACCAGGAGGACCCTCACAGAGAGTATTGTTTTTTTCACACCTCCCGTCCTGAGGTTGTAGCGCGAGAACGATATGTCGGGATCAGAGGGCCAAGATGAACATAACGGAAATCTACGGGCTTCCCTTCGTAAGCATGACAGTTGTGTTTAGGGGGAGAGAGATAAAGCTTGAGAAGGTGCTGCTTGATACAGGTTCTGCCAGCACGCTTTTGAATGCGGATATTGTGCAGGAGATTGGCATGGTTCCTGAAGGAAATGATATCGTTGATATTATACGGGGCGTAGGTAGCGTGGAGTATGTGTACACCAAATACCTGGACTCGATTATAGTCGATGAAACAATACTTAAGGATTTTCAAGTGGAAATCGGGAATATGGATTATGGCATGGAAATCGACGGCATCCTTGGTTTTAATTTCTTGAAACAAGCAGGGGCTGTGATTGACACAAGAGAATTACAACTGAAAACTAACGTTTACTAAACGGCTATCTCGTACAATTCCAGCAGCAACCCCCGCCGAATTGTGGCTCTGCACGTCCACCCCTCGGCTCCATTAAAAACCCGCTCCTGGAGCGGGTTTTTCCCATTTTAGAGGCAAAAATGTATTCCGAATGCTCGGAAAGTTGAACGATTTCGAAAGTGTTCTAGTCCAAATGGCTACAATGAATGTCTCCCAATATTTAGGGCGCTCTTTGCTGTCGGCTTAATCATGTTCACTCTGACACAGTTCTGCTAAAATAGGATACCAAAAGAGGTGGATCGAAATGCAATTAATGGACGAGCTTATAGATGCCTACTTGGATAACAACTTTGAGCATCCGTATAATTTGGATCTCCACACTGGACAAGTTATTTTGGATATGGATGAAGCATATACAGGGGAACCTGGAATTGACTGGGATGATGAGGAAAACGAAGAGCGTTTCATAGACATTCCAAAGATTGATTCTAATGAGGCATTTTATGTGATGACGAAATTTGCCCAGCGAACCGAATCCGATCCTGAAGATAAGTTGTTTGATGCCCTTAATGGTAACAAACCGTTTCGCAGGTTCAAGGATACGCTTTACGAATTGGATCTTTGGGATGAGTGGAATATATTCGAACACAAGCTTGCGGAAGAAGCGATTCAATCCTGGATGGAACGGTTTGAACTGAATTACAATGAATTGAACGAAAAGCACAAAAATAATCATCCTTTTCATAAGGGGTAGTTTGATTGAACAGACAAGAACTGCAGAAAAAGGTTCGCCATACGGTGTATCAATTGATTTGGGAAAAAGGGTACGCGAGCCCGTTAGATTTGTTCTTAAAGATGGAGAAGATCTCTCCTAAGCTAATAGAAGAATGGCGATTCGGAAGGGTTCCCTACCTAGAGCGGGTCCTTCATGGCAATCTGGCTCAAATGAGTTTCATTATGAAAGAACTCCGGAAAACGGCGAAGGAAATGGACCTTAAAGAATCCTACACCGCCTATATGTCTTGGGGAAAAGGGAGGAAACGTCCACTACGTTTCTCGAAATCAGGTGACTCCCAAGTTGAACGTTTCTATTCCACCCACTATGTTAAGCCGCCAAAAGTTGAGCGTATGGAGCTTAAGCCTCTTTTAGAGGGGATTAATCAGCAGCAAGAAAGTGATGAAGTTTGAATCTACACAGTCTTAATAGATTTATTGATCCTGTTATTTTGGAAAGGGGGCGGGATTATGTATGGGGTTGCCATGTTCTCTCGATAGCGGAGAAGGAGACTTAGTTTACCGGCAGCGTAAGCTTGGCATAGAACTTGTACTGGAGGGTTAATTCTCATAGTATAAACCGGTGAAGCATACTTACCCGTCTGCCGAATGGAAAACTGTTTATCATGGCATGCTGCAGAAACTGGAAAAGGATAAATGGACCGGGTATATATACACACGGATTCTTGTGGAGGAGCAGGAATATCGCGGCTCTTGGCTTATGTCAAGAAGCAGCCTTCAAGAATTGAAGAGTTTTATGCTCAGTTGAATGTTTCATATCCATATTGAAGCTCAAGCAGATCTGGCCACTACAAGAAAGCATTATGAAAATGTTTGCCGTATCATCCGTATGCTTCAGCAAGATGGGGGTAAGGAGGAGGCGCTGCAAATTGAGCGAATGCTTCTTGCCAAATACCCCAAAAAGCCAGCTTTTCGGGATGAATTGATGAAACTGAACTACAGATAAAAACCATGGTCGATATGATTATTGAAAGGTAGGAATCATGATATGCCATCTCCCCATGCAGCTATTAATCCTTTGCTTATCTCCACTCTGACTTGTCAACCTCTATCAAGTGTACCGGAAAAACCGACAGCTTCGTTGCTGCCTGGCGTTCCCACCAAGCTCATTGTCAAGCACAAAAAGAAGATCGACCCCCAATTCGATCCAACAAGCAGGTTTTGATTTGCGGTCATTGCGGGAGCAAAGGACATTACGATCTGGGATTAGTTGCGTTCGACTTGGAACGTTGGAAGAAAGATGAGAAGGATTCAGCAAGCCAACTCACCAAAAGAGACTTTTTTGATTATGTGCAAACAACAGGGTATTTTCGGTGCAAACAGTGCAACGGAGCAGGGGAATGGGCATTTAAAGACCCCCTATTCGGGTTTGGTTATTTGACGAGGTTACTTGCTGGAATTGAAGAAGATCAATCCCAGTACATGCTAGGCCAAATAGCCCTTTATGATGGGAGTACTCCCAAGTGGGCAACCGAAGCAGAGGAAAACTTCCTAAATAAGCTTGGTGAAAATGGTCAGGACGGATTTCTGTGGAACCGGTTAGGCAACCTGTATTTGAAAGGGGGAAGACCAGAACTGGCCGCAGCGGCGTACGAGAAATCTATTCAGGTGGATCCGTGCCAAGTGGAGTCCCATTATTCACTGGGTGGGCTTTTATTTCAGGTTGATGAGCTTGAAAAATCCGCATATCACAGCAGAATGACGCTGGTATACGCCCGCCATTACCAAAAGATGCCCATCCTTAATCTGAGAGAGATTTGGCTATAGGATTGCAAAACTTATATGACATTCATGTGGAATCGGACCGAAAAATCGCGTTTACGCCGACAAAGGAAGAGCTTGAGGTGTTAGATTCATTTAAGGAAACGGCTGCAGGGGCTGATTTATCCGACCTTAGAAAAGCGTTAATGCAAAAGCTTAGTCCGACCAACGTATATGCTCCATGTTCATGCGGCAGCGGACTGAAGTATAAGTTTTGTTGCGCTAATAAGCTAAAAAATTTCGATTTGGAACGTTTTATTGATGAAAATGATACAGGCGGCGGGGCTAACTGAATTGATGGATAAGGAGCAGGCACACCAATGGATGAGCAATATTGGGAGACTAGAGTTGCTGCTATTTTGGGCACTGTACATGATGATGAGGATGAAGTTGAAGAAGATGAAATAATGCTTCCTGCCGTCTCTTATGAGACTTTAGAGGTATATCATGCTTTCCTAATGCAACGACTCCAGTTTCCTTTTGACGCTGCCTATAATCGCGAAACAGGACCGCTTAGAAGTACGGAGTACCAGATTAAAGTTTATGGGTTGGAAATTGATGCGGATGAGTTTTATGGAATTTTATGTTTTGGGAAGCACCAATGGCGCAATGTAGTCGTCCCTACTGAGGAACTGATTGTAAGTAGGATCCTAACTATGAATTTGTTCATGATTACTCAGTATGGTTTGCTAATTATCGATAAATTTACTTCTATGATACTGAAATGTATGCGCGCAGTGTCTTTTTCTATTAACGTATACGGTACAAGTGATCGTGATATGGCCCATTTATCTTCAACGAGGTATCTTGAATAAAGTTATAAAATACAAAATAAAACTATATAAATTTTACTGTACGATACCCGAGAATCCCCTCGTTTTTTTGTAGCCATCATGTAGCCAAAAGGTCTAAATCAGGGTAAAAACAGCTAAATTTTAAATAACATCAATTAACATGATCAGATCTCTGAAACCCGCATGAAATAACACTTCTTAACATTTTTGAAGAAGTCCTAAAACTAGTTAAAACGGACGGGACAACTGTTCGACTCCCCTCGGCTCCATCCTATTATCAGTGAGACCACCTTCTTATGGTGGTCTTTTGATTTTTCAGCAGACGTGCTAATGGCATGCTCTATCGCCTAACCTAATTGTTTTTGTTTTAATTTTGCTTAATCCCTAATAATAATCTATAATTGTAGGCTAATATGCACCCTGTCAGGAGGAAATGATGAATTTTATAAAAGAGCATCTAGCAGGATATGGCGTGAGCGAACAAATGATTGTTTATCTCTCGAACATGATCATGGTCTTATTTATTGCTTTACTCTCCGTAGTGGCCAATGTTATCGCCAAAAAAATCGTACTGAAAATAATTATTCATATTATTAATAACAATCGGTATACGTGGGATAATATCTTTTTGGAGAAAAAAGTATTCCACAAGCTGTCGCATCTCGCTCCAGCCTTTATTATCTATTACTCTGCGTCTATTTTTCCGCTGTATCAGTCTTTCATTGAAAAAGCCGCCTTAACTTATATGATTATTGTAGCGATCACGGTGTTTAATGCGCTGCTTGATGCCATCGATGCTATTTATCGTACGTATGAAGTGTCCAAGATTAGGCCGATCAAGGGATACATTCAGGTTGCGAAGATTGTTCTGTTTATTATTGGTGCTATTGTGGTGATTTCTAACCTCATGGGCCAGAATCCGCTGTTTATTCTTAGTGGACTGGGAGCTATATCAGCTGTCCTTATGCTAGTTTTCAAAGATTCTATATTGGGCTTGGTGGCAGGTGTTCAATTATCATCTAATGATATGGTTCGGGTAGGTGACTGGATTGAAATGCCTAAATATAATGCCGACGGTAATGTAATTGACATTACTCTAAATACGGTTAAGGTGATGAATTTCGATAAAACAATTACCATGATTCCAAGCTATGCCCTGATATCAGACTCTTTCAAAAATTGGAGAGGCATGGAGGTCTCTGGTGGCAGAAGAATTAAACGAAGTGTCAGTATCGATACAAGCAGCATATGTTTCTGTACAAAAGAAATGATTGAGGAGTTTCAAAAGGTTCACTACCTTAGCGATTATGTCACGACAAGATTAGAAGAAATTAGCGCCTATAATATCGAACATCATATCAATATGGATAGTAAAGTTAATGGAAGGCAACTGACGAATATTGGCGTATTCAGAGAATATGTCCATGAATATCTGCGGAATCATCCTAAAATTCATAAGGATATGGCGCTGATCGTCAGACAGTTAGAACCAGGAGATAGCGGACTGCCTTTAGAAATTTATGCGTTCAGTAATGATACGACCTGGGATGTGTACGAGTCGGTCCAGTCTGACATCTTTGATCACATTTTCGCAATTTTACCTGTATTTGGACTTCGTGTTTTTCAAAACCCAACGGGCCAAGACATCGTTAACTTAAAAGAAAGAAAAGAGTATTCGACGGGATACTGAAGATATGACTACACTCGTATAAGCTTATGTGCCGTTATCTTCGGAAGTAGGTGACACCTTAACTGGTGTCTTTTTTCGTTTCTGAAGTGAATGACCGAAATCATATTGGGCCGCAGTAAATGGTTACTGATTCGATATAGGGGTTCATATGTTCGTAAAAAAGCGTTTATAACCTTCATTTTTTGTGTATAATTAAGCTGATTGTCCTACTTATTCCAAAGGGAATGGAGAGTGATGTCAATCACGTTCGGGGATTTTCCGGAAGATCCGAATCATCCGCTGAGCGATGAGATGAATTTGTATGGGATTGTTAAAGCTTATTGTTACCGAATGGACAGGAAAGCTGAGGAGGAATGACTTGTGACAAATGCGAATCAGACCATCGTGCCGCATCTATGGTATGACAAAGACGCGGTAGAAGCAGCTAACTTCTACGCTTCTATATTCCCCGAATCCAAGGTTACGAAAGTTACGACCCTTC
>CAKMKL010000076.1 GCA_927443375.1 uncultured Paenibacillus sp.
ACGAATCCATGGTGCACTAGGCTATCTTTCGCCGGTTCAATTCGCAGCGAAATTTAAGCAAAAGGCAGCTTAATTCTTTTAAAGTCACGTCTACTTTCTTGACGGAGGTCCATTATTCCCTCTATTTCCGCCAATCCCCACGCCTAGAACGGATTCAAAGGGATTATTCCCTCTATTTCCGGCAATTCCCACGCCTAGGCTCGATTCAAAGGGATTATTCCCTCTATTCCAGCCATTTCACCCAGAGATGCATCCTACTCTATTTCGCCCAGGGCCAGGCGCATCAGGCTTCCTTCACATAATCCGCCATGGAGCGGACTTCAAGACCCGTCGGCGCAGCCGGAACGAAGTCCTGCTCTCCGCTGCCGCGCAGCGAGAACTGCACTGTCTTCGGCTCGCCCGGAAGCAGATCGAAGAAGTTATCAGAGAAGATGCCTTCCTCTTCTGCCGTCAAATACACCCCTCTGGCCAGCACATCGCTGCTGACCGTGAAGCTTAGGCCGCCGCTGCCAGGAACCTCAGCCACTGTGAGTGCAGGCTGGCTCAGCTTGATCTCTTTCGCCGCAGCGAAGTAATGCTCTTTCTGCTCCAGCAGGGAGCCCTCAGCCAGCAGAGATGCTACCAGCACCACCTGCTTCGGATCATTGCCCTCCAGCAATTCCGCAGCCGGCACGGTGAAGACCACCGCCGCCGAATTGGCAGCCAGCTGCACGGGCTGATTCCATTCCTTCAGAACCGAACCGCTGAAATCATACAGCCGGAGCACCAGCTCCCCGGCCAGCGTTTCCCGCAGGTCGGATACTGCATGCACCTGCAGGTTTACCCCGTCCATTTCCTCAATGGAGAGCAAGATATCCTTGAAGCTTTTGCGCGCGGTATATTGCAGTGCCTTCCAGCGGCCGTAGTAATCCATGCTCGCCCAGGAGGCCACGGGCCAGCAGTCGTTCATCTGCCAGTACAGGGTACCCATGCAGTACGGCTTGTTTCTCCGGTGGCTTTCAATCGCAACCCTCATGGCCTCCGCCTGAAGAATCTGGCTCATATACAGGAATGACCTGAAATCCTTTGGCTCCGGCAGATAGATATCCATATATTCTTTAATCAGCAGATTGCCGCGTCCGTTCTTCTGGTGCGCCAGCATCACTTCCGATTCCAGCTCCATATCCGCTTCCTCCGCATAGCTCAACACCGATTTCAGCTCCGGGAAGGACTGGAAGCCGTATTCGCTCATGAAGCGGCCCACCTTGACGTTATAGTTCTCAAAAGGCTCAATCCCGTGCCATACACCCCAATAATGAATATCGCCCTCGCCTGTAACCCGCGTCGAATGCTGGTCTATATTATTAGTACGTTCACGGAGCGGGGAGGACGGCCAGTAATCAACACCCGGATGATAAGCCGCTACCGCCTCCGGCAGAATCCGGTGGAAAATCTCCTCGTAAGCTGCCCATAGCGTTTCGCGGATCTCGGCACTAAGCTTTTCCTTCCAGCCCCAGCCCATATTCTCCTCGAAATGGGCCCAGGCAGAGTCGATCTCATTGTTACCGCACCACAGTGCGATGCACGGATGATTGCGCAGCCGCTTCACATTATATTCCGCTTCCTTCCGCACACTCTCCAGGAACGCTTCTTCCCCCGGATACATGCTGCAGGCAAACATGAAGTCCTGCCAGACCAGCAGGCCGTATTCATCGCACAAACGGTAGAATTCCTTCTCCTCATAGAAGCCGCCGCCCCATACACGAAGCATGTTCATATTCGACTCCACTGCAGAAGCAATCTCATGACGGTAGCGTTCACCGGTAACCTCGGTGATGAAGCTGTCGTTTGGTATATGATTCGCGCCCTTTGCGAACACCGGCACACCGTTCAGCTCGAACTGGAACGAAGCCCCCTTCGCATCAGGTTTACGGATCAGCTTGATTTCGCGGAGCCCGGTTGTCACTTCGGCAGTATCTTGTACCGTACCGTTCTGCAGCAGCTCTACCTGGAACAAGGTCAATTCCGGCACCCCCAGCCCGTTACACCACCACAGGCGCGGATGACCGATCACCAGCTCCAGTTCCACAGTTTGTATGCCGGCATCCAAGGTAACTGCCTGTGTCCACTCCTGGCCGTCTGCTGTAATCCGCAGCGATCCTTCCCATACCTCAGGCGCATCCACTTCAACAATTGCCGTCAAACGTGCCTCTTCCTTCTTTATAACATCCTGACGGATATACACATCCGCAATCGCGGCAGCATTTCTTCCCGTAAGCACCGCTTCACGCCAAATGCCGCTGGTCAGAAATCTCGGGCCCCAGTCCCAGCCGTAATGATAAGGCGCCTTGCGGGCAAATACGCTGATCCGCTTCTCCTCAAGTCCGCCCAGTTCAGACTGGTCATTTGGTGCGGGCAGGTCATACCCGAGCTGTTCCAGCTTCGGCAGGTCCTCTGTCACTACAGAGCGGAATTTCACCAGAATCTCATTGTCTCCCGTCCGCAGCAGACCTTTGACATCCACTGTCCAAGCCCGGAACATATTGTCTGCTGAAAGCGCATGCACATTGTTAACATACACATCGGCATACGTATCCAGCCCCGCAAAGTTCAGCTCCGTAACAGCCAG
>CAKMKL010000077.1 GCA_927443375.1 uncultured Paenibacillus sp.
TGAAGCTGCTGGATCGCCCGGTGAATGACCTGATGTCCGGCAAACGCGTCGAAGTGCCGAATATGATTATGAAGCTGCGCAATGAATGCGAAACGCTGCAGCAGAGCAAGAATGTAAGCTTTTTTGGTAAAGTGCTCCGTAAAAGCCCGCTAAAGAACTACGTCTATAAATATCAGTCCGTCCGCACAAATATTGACGCCATTGTTACCGGCCTGCGTGACGGCCGCGACACGCTCGAGGAGAGCATCGTCAATATGCGGCAGCTGAAGCGCACCTCCATGGAGGAGATATACAATCTGCAGACTAAAATTGCCTTCGGCAACAAGCTGAAGGAATTGTTCGAGGCTGAAATCGCCAAACCGGAGAATGAGTTCCGCAAAGCTTATCTGGAGCGCGGCCTGCGCAAGGTCATGGTCCGGATCCAGTCGATGACCGAGATGATCCTGCTCTACAATCAGGCGATTGCCGCTACAGATATCATCAACGACAATAATGACAAATTAATCGATTCCGTTAACAACGCGATTGATAAAACCTCCAACCTGATCACCGTGTCGGCGATGATTGCCATGTCTCTGGCGGATCAGGAGAATGTTATTTCTGCTGTGGAAGCGACGAACAAAACGATCGAGGATCAGTTCAAGGAGAATGCCCGTCTGCTGCGCACTACAACCGAGAAGACCACAGAGCTGCTGTCCAAGCCTTCAATGTCTCTTGAAGCAGTGAATCAGGCTATCGGCGATCTGCTCAGTGCCCTTGATACTTCTGAGCAGTCCAACCGCCGGATTATCGAGAGCTGCCAGGATTATACGTCCAAGATGACGACCATCAATACGCAGCTTAATAACCGGCTCGGACTGAACGAAGGTTCCCAGCCGCAGGCGCTGAAACAAGCGGGTACAGATAGCGAGCTTAGCAGCTTTTTGAACTAAGGATACCGGTTGGTTATACGGTAGCAGCATCCATTTGAAGTCAAGCCCGCCGGAAGATCCGGCGGGCTTATTTCGTTCATATTTTGCTATTAATTTGATAAAATATCTAATTTACTAATATTTTCATATAGGATATTATGGTAATGCCTTGTCTGTGCTTGATTGGGAAATAAGCGCAGCGAGGAGCCGGTATTACATTTAAGCTGTTCCAGGGTGAGCGGCATACAGGAGGCTGTAATAATGGGCAGGAAGTTTAGGGGGATAATAGCGGGGGTACTTGGGATCAGTATGCTTTTTGGATCTATGGGTGCAGCAGGTGCGCAGAGCAGCGGTAAGGATTATGAAGGCCACTGGGCACAGAAGACGATTGAGAGCTGGCTGGAGAAGGGTGATCTGAAAGGATTTCAGGATGGATCGGTGAAGCCCAATCAGACGATTACGAGAGCGGAATTTATGACGCTGGTTAATCGTTCATTCGGGTTCTCGAAGGAAAGCAAGATCAGCTTTACCGATGTAGCTTCAACCAGTTGGGCCTACAGCGAAGTTGCAAAGGCGGTTGCGGCCGGATACATACAAGGCTATAACAATGATATACGTCCCGGCGATCCCATTAACCGCCAAGAGGCGGCGGTAGTAGTAGGCAAGCTCCTGAAGCTTGCGGGCGGAGATATAAATGATCTGCAGATGTTCAGTGATGCCGGGCAAATTGCCGAGTGGGGCAAAGCCAGCGTTGCAGCAGCAGTTAAAGCCGGAATTCTCAAAGGATATCCAAACGGCACGTTTGCACCTCAGCAGGCGCTGACCCGGGCAGAATCCCTGACCCTGATTGATAGTGCAGCCGCCCAGAACGCTGGCGTTCTGCCGACAACAACTCCTGCAGCATCGGCTACAGCATCAGCCAGTCCGACGCCAACAGCAACTGCGGCAGCAGCCGTTGGCGGAGGCGGCGGTGGAGGCGGCGGAGGCGGTTCAGCTACAGCAACGCCAACGCCAACGCCAACTCCAACAGCAACGCCAGCAGTGACGCCAACAGCAACGCCGGTAGTGACTCCGAAGCCGACGCTGCCTGTCAGCGATATTCCACTGCTTGATATTCATGTTGCTTCGGTTACGAATACTTCCGTAACGAATGGTGTCTACTTGAACTTTGACTATAGTGCATTGCCTGCGTCCATGTTTGGGAACGGAACGTATGCTACTTATTATGTAACTACAACCCCGATAACTTCCAGAGACCTGAAATGGGTGCTGCAGAACAGACGGGCGGTTACTACTTCTCCTACGTATTCATATCCGAATAATTCACATGTCAAGGTTGATGTGCCTAGCGCATTTGTACCGGCGGCAGGTGATTATTATGTATCGGCTATATTAAATGCACATGACCAAACACTAGGCTACTATTCGCAAAAGGTTAATCTGCAGCCAGCGTTTGTCTCCGTTTCAAAGAATTTTGTAAAGCTGGAGACCGGTGTAACGATTAAGCAGGAGAAGCAGGTGGTTCAGTCTGCCCCTGATATTATGGGAGGAACATACTATTCTGATGTCGTTGATGTAACCTATGCTCTGAAAGATCAACCAGGCAACGTTGTGTATTACAGCATTACTCCCAAGTATTATATGGATATTGATTATAAGTGGGCAGTCGGCGACCTCCTCAAGAGTTCACATAATCTGTACACCGAAAAGATCATCCGGGTGACCGATTACAATTATCCGAAGAGTATCAGTGATATTCCACTGGTATATGAAACCTTGGGGAATAATAAAACCTATACTGAGCAAGAGTATACAATCATTTTCTATAACAAGGATTTGCAGGCGCTCAGTTATTACCAGGGCAAAGTAACGCAGAGTGATGAACTGGCGGTAGAAACCGCAGAGAAAAAGATAGATGAAATTTGGGGCAAACCCGTGCTGGAAGAAGAGAGTGTCATTATGAGAGCTTCACGGGCGTATTCGCTGCTTAATGATTCCCTCAAAGCTCAGATCAGCCAGAGCCGGAAAACAACGCTGGAGAATGCCTTAAGTCAGCTTGAAATTAAGAAAAGCTCGGGTCCGCTGGGCAGCAGCCTGCCTTTGGCATCGACCAAACTCACCCCACAGTTCACTACGTTCAATGGTTTAATTCTAACCGCTTATACTGTGGATACAATTAGTGAGGCCGAAAGTATTTCTCTTTACGTCACTGACAGTCCTATCACTGCCGTAGACCTGTCTGTTCCAAGTGTGTATGGCAAGCAAAAATTCCGCGGCTATGATACTCTTTCTGTAACAGGTGTGCAAGGAAATCACTATGCAACGGTTGTAATATACGATAAGAACAGCCAGCCTATACGATACGCAACGCAACTGATTGAATTCACTGTTACCGCTCCAGTATGGGACGGATCAGCGGTTCAGATTAAGGATGGAGTAAGTCTGGAACGGGATTATAACAATGGCAGCCGCATAGACTATGTCATTTTTGAGGATTATAAAAAAGCCCATCCTGAGGCGGTATATGCTACAACGACATCCAAATCTGAGCTTAGTACAGTCCAGAGTTTCAGCCCGGAAAATGCAATAAAGCATTTAAATGCGTACAGCCGTAC
>CAKMKL010000078.1 GCA_927443375.1 uncultured Paenibacillus sp.
CCATTGTACCGACCTTGATCACGCCTGCTTTTTTAATTTGTTCCAGTTCATTCGCAGCCGTAGTTCCCGAGTCTGAGTTCCCTCCGCAAGCGCTTAGAACCAGACCGAACACTGCCAGAGCTGTTATTGTAACCATAGCAAAGTTACGTTTTATCATTATTGTTTCTCTCCCTTTATCTATATTTTTCCCAACAATCCGTAAAATTCGAAACTGGCCAATTCACTCGCTAATTGCTGTGCCGAGGCCTCTGCAACCTTAGAATGAATGTCTTCGGAGCCAAATAACCAGCGTGAGAGCAAGCCGTCACACATACTCATCAACAGAGCAGCGCGAAGCTCAACCTCTATACCCTCAGGCAGCATTTGCAGCTCTATCGCTCTTTCTATATTGCGGCGAAAAGCTTGCTCCATCGCATTCCGGGTTGCCGAAATACGCGTCCTTATCGTTTGGTCGGCTCCATTTCCCATCAGGAGGATCTCCATAAGATGGCGGTTCTCTGCGGCGAAATTGAACAACCGGTGGAACAGTGCTTCTGAAGCTTTTACCATATCGGTTATATCTCCCGGATCTTGACGATACCCTTGGGCAATCACTTGCAGCAGCTGTTCCTTGCCCGTTTCGATAATCTCCAGCGCAATGGCTTCCTTACTCTTAAAATGCCAGTAAAAGGTACCTTGCGCTACACCCGCTTCCTGAACGATGTCCGATATTTTCGTCTGATGATATCCCAGCCTGGCAAACTTCTCCATAGCGATCTGCATCAGCTGAGTTCTGCGGTCGATGTTTCCGTTGTTTTCATCTATGGGCAATCCATTACCCCCTCCCGATTGATTCGTCAGTCAGTTGTCTTTTTTTAAATCCTATAGGATAACTATGTTATTGTCAATAGATTCTTGATATTTCTTCCTTTTGTCAGCTGCACGACATTATTAAAGAAGATACAGATTAAGGTGGTCCCTCTTCGTGTCTTATAGAAGGGCATATTTTTCTGCAATAGCTCTTCACTAATCCTGCTTCCGTGTCGATAAATTTTGAATACACATGGAAAAGTATGGAGGAGCATATGAACAGTAACCGCAGAACTGAACCTTTTCGCTACACTCTAAAAGAACCTGCTACCTTTGATCTACATATTCTTAACATTAACGGAATCCCCGTTCCCCCCAAACCCGTAAGTGCCCTACTGTATGACATTAGCCGTTCGGGCTGCCGATTATCGATTCCATTGAACATTAATCCGGATACTAACCAGGTACGTATAGGCATGGATATGGCCCTCTCCTCAGAATCTATGTACTTAGAAGGAACATTGAAATGGTATAAGGAGGAAGCTGAAACCTTTCATTACGGCATTCACTTGGATATTCCTGAAGCTGACAAGGATCGCCTTCCAAAAATGCTGCGCACACTGGCTGGTGAAGGTAAAATATTGGTTCGTTGAGAGATACTTCCCCATAAACCGTTACGCATCATTCACAGATTCAGAACCACCGGAGAAACGGAGAGCAACGAATGTATAAGGGTGCAGATACAGATGCTGGTTGATATGGACAAGGTGTGCCAAGTTTTCCGCAGAGACCGGGCATGTTCCGGGGTCTGGAGTGACTGGATTAGCTATGAGGGGAATCCGGTGATAATGGGGAAAGCATAAGTTGCTAAGGATCTGTCAGCATCCCCGAGCATCCAGCCGCACTTCTGTGAATAGGTTCGCTGAGGCCTCCCTTTCCGATCTGAGCGGTTCTCACCCTTTCTCAGGACAGCTGGGCCGCGTTGGGTACGTTCATACTTTCATGTATAATGTTAAACATTACGTCGGATGTGATGTTAAACGAACGAGCCAACAAGTGCAGCAAGGTCCATCCGGCGTCAGTAACCTTAAATCGGAGAGGATGAAGTAATTTGAGTTACAAGGAACTGTTGGAACGAAAAAGCGAAATCCTGAAGAAGACTGTCGAGAGCTGGATTATGAAAGAAAATCGCGACGGATTGAACCGACAGGAGACCCACATTTACCAGAATATGCTCAAGGAACTTCACCAAAACGAATACGAGTTGAATGGAGCACGGGACGTGGAGGCCGTTAAACGTCAGGATCTCATATCATCCGAAACCGTAACAGTTCGCTAACTTAGAGTACACGCGGAGTGATCCTTGGAAAAAATTAGCGTATATTACTTTCATAAAGATGACAGGCCGCACAGACTTCGCTACTTGCGATTTCCATGCGGTTTTTTACTGAGTAAACCATTTACTGTCGCTGGAGTGACTGGATATCATTTGATTGAACCCTATTGCTACTGGTAAATAGTCTCGATCAGCCCGCCGCCCACACTTTTTTTTGTGCAAATGGCAATTAATTGTTTCTTTTCGGCATAATCTATGGTATCTATTGTAAGTCGAAGAACTAAATGCAAACAAAGGGAGAGGTTTTGATGTGGGATCGTAAGGAAATAAAGCGAAGGGCTAAGGATGTGCTCCGCACTTCGTATTGGAAGGCTTTTGTGGTGAGTTTAATACTGGTTTTACTTGGAGAAGGCTCGGGGATCCCAAGCTTGAATGAAAGAATAGGCTCCTCATCAATTCGTTCAGAATGGTCCAACTCCGTTCATGACCTAAATTGGGGGTTTTTAGGACCCTTCCTTATTATCGTATTTTTCATTGTTAGCATAATCGCAGTACTTGGAATTGCATTTTATATCCTGATCGGTTCTCCTCTCACAGTAGGTTCTTTGCGTTACTTCAAGCAGGCTGCTGAGGGTGAAGTCCGTATGGGCAATATCGGTTATGCGTTTCATAAGGAACGGTATTGGGCGATAGTTCTAACTATGCTCTGGAGAGGTTTTTTGAATTTCTTATGGTTCCTGTTGCTGATCATTCCAGGAATTGTAAAATCCTATGCGTACAGTCAGGTACCTTACATTCTTGGAGACAATCCGAATATCGGATATAACCGTGCAGTAGAATTAAGCAAGCAAATGACACAGGGACATAAGTTTCGCATGTTTGTGCTTGATCTGAGCTTTATCGGATGGATTCTGCTTGGTCTGCTGGCACTCGGCATCGGTGTCTTATTCGTTCAGCCCTACATCAATGCCACGAAGGCAGAGCTTTACTTGAAATTACGCCATACTGCACTTACATATAAAATGACAACAGAATATGAACTCCGGCTAGAACCGACACCCTATTATTAGAATCGTATCCGCTAGATTGCTGCTGATGAATAGTCAGCATGAAGAGCCCGCGCTTGGCGCGGGCTTTTTGTGCTGGATTGTACAGATGTATAAGCAGGAATTTGCAATTTCATCAAAGGCCCCTCTCGTCCACAGCCTTTACAGACTCGCGGACAATAAGCTCCGGCGGAAAGCGGACGGCTCGGCCGGTTCCTCCGTTAAGCAGTTCGATTAACAGTTCCGCTGCATGCGTACCGATCCATTCGAAGCAGTGACGAACTGTGGACAACGGGGGGGGATTTTCCCCGTAGGATTTACCGGTGCTTTTCTCTAGTTCACCAATCGCTTTCAACTGAGTCGCTGTCGCTGATTGCATTTGAATCAGGTTCATGAGGTTATCCTTTTCTTCCCCGCCATCAAGTCCATATCCGGAATCCGTGCTAAGCATAAAACGATCAGGATACTTTTTAATTACAGGAATGAAGATTTAGGGTTGCAGCCCCCCTTCAGGGTTGTAGACGGAGAATCCGGCAAAAAAATCAGCGTATAGATTCGGATATTTCCCCATTAAGCGGTCGATTTCTTCAGGAGTGTTGTAGGCATTGATATGGGCGAAAATAAAATCCGGCTGATCCGTTGACGATTTCAAATCCGTGTGGTCTGCCGTTACTATGTTCTCAGGGCTTACCGCTTGAGTAGTTGCTGTCGCTTTGGGCTCTGCTTGATTGTCTGGTTGCGCTGCCGTTCAACCTGATGCAGTCATTAACAGACAACATGCCGCCAATATAACCAGGGGTGTTTTATAGCGATCTACCATCCATAAACTCCCATTTTAAATAATAATTTCAGTTCGCATTATTTAGTATCATTCCGGCAACAGCTCAGTTTCACAGCTATTAACTAAACAAAAGAGGTGTCCACTGCCATACGAACTAGCTTGCAGAACACCTCTTCTTATTACTTAAGCCCAGAACAACACCAAGTATACCCTGCCAGTTAACTGTAGAATTGCCAGAATACGAGCAGGCTCACCAGAGTAACCATCATTGCCCCAGGAAGAATGGCCGACCACTTGTCACGGGCAGTTGAAGCAGACCGCTTATTCTTCCTGGATACCAGAAGTGCTCCTAAGCATAATATCGCCAGTCCAGTCAGTCCATAGTTAACCAGAATCTGCGGATAAACTGCTGCAGCCCCTCTTCCAGCGACCCCACGATTTCAATTCTCCACACTTCTCCACATGCCAAACAGCGGTTCCCAGTACTGGAGAACCGCTGCCTGCTTTATATTCAACGCTTTCACCTGGGCATGGCGGACTACTCAATCAATTGCAACAGTTCTCTGACAATAAGATCAGGGTGATAACTGTGGATGTAATGTGAGCTGTCCTCTACAATAATTTGCTTGCCGTCAACCGACCATGAAACCAGCTCGGCTTGACTGTCTGCCCATGCCCGATCCTCTGCCAGCTTGCCGAAATAATCTGCGGTCAGAACGCGAATGGGTAGATGCAGTGGCTTCTTACCGGCTAATACAATCTGTGCATTCTCTTGGCTCTGGCGCATTTCATCAACCATATCCCGGTTACCGGCCAGCAGAAGCATTGATTTACGGTTTAATGTCCTTTGCGCTTCAGGGAGCAATCTTTCTTCGTTGCTTTCGCTGGCTGCCCAATTCTTAAAGACGTCCAAATGATATAAGGTCCGAAGGACACCTGTTGCCCTGAGCCCCTTGTAGAGGATTGGAATAAACATCAGTTCAGGGCTATGGGCATAATATTCAGGGCTTCCGCCTTCGATCATCAGGATTCCTTTCACTTCCTCCGGATAACGCTGGGCATAACGGATCGTCTCCAGTGCACCCATCGAGTGCCCAACAAAAACATATGGCGGCTTCTGACCTGAGACTTGTAGCAGTTCATGAATTTCACTTGTAATCTCATCAATATTCCGTTCTATGCCTGTCACGTCACTAAATCCGTAACCGAAGCGATCGTAGACTGCGATTTTCACATGCTGTTTCAGTCCTTTGTATAAAGGAGAAAAATCTGCGTATGGATTCGGTGTACCCCAACCGGATGCAAATACAACGGTTGTCTCCCCTTCCCCCTCCGAATATAGATGCATCTTATTTCCCTTTACATCATACAGCCTTCCAACTGGCTGGTATGTCTTCCTGTCCTGGATCGCACAATACCACTGATAAAAAGATCCGATAGCTGTCAGAGCAACACATACCGCCAACATCCAGAGTACTATTTTCCAAACTCGCCTCTTCAACATTTCACCTCACTATAGACCCTAATTAAACCAGCTCCTAAAAAAAACGATTCAGCCTACGCCTTGTATAAACGTTCAACCGCAGATTCATTAAATCCTTTGACAATAAGATATACCGCTAAAATCATCTCATTCGCCGCTACAGGAAGTGAGAATAAGGCACCCCAGACTGAAAGCTGCGAAAATACGCCGAACATTTCCATCAATGAAGCGAGGAAAACGGAGACCCCGCCTGTCATTCCCAAGATCGAAATAAACCGAGGAACAAGCTTTGTATGATAGAAGATGTAACTATACAGCAATGTATTAATCCCCAGCATGAAGTTAGGCCCAAGCATGAAGGTCCAGTCATGAACGGCTTGCAATACAGTGCCGGACGCCAGGTACGTTGCGGGATCCGGAGCGCCTGCAGCTACATAATCCCGGCTTAAGGTTAGCAGGGACAATATGCTGACGATGCCGACAGTAATGACTACTGCTTCCATGAAGCGAAAGAGAACATGACCAAGCGCGATGCTTTCATTGTACCTGCGCAAGAATGGAAACATGGTAATTGACGTCCCAACTGCCGAAACGACAAGGATCAATTCCATCAGCGCACCCAGGATCACCTGGTTCGCGTGTGCAGCACCATCACCCAGGTAATCGGTATCTTGGAGAATCGGACTGTAAAGGATAAGCGCAACAATCGATGATGCCGCTGCAAGGATAAACAGCAACCCTACGACTTTCCCGGCTGATTTGGCTGAATTGGCTGATTTCATGTTTTAACCTCCATCTTCTTCTTTACGAGTTTGTTCCCCATAAAAAAACACTTCTTCCAAATGCAAGCTGAATGCATGGGCAATGCGAAAAGCCAGCTCGAGCGAAGGCGAATAATTACCCTTTTCCAGAGCCACGATGGTTTGCCGGGTTACACCCACCTTGTCAGCCAATTGCTGCTGCGTCATTTCGTTATATTCGAATCTTAATTTGCGGATGTGATTGCCAACAAGATTTTTACTCATTTTAGACTCCTCTCCTGTAGTGATATAGCTTCGTCACGGAGCCCGCGACATCGGATATGAATCCCGAGACAATCAGGATGACAAACATCACCTGTGCTGGCTGTTCGATGACAAGTGACCCCATGGCAAGAAGGAAACCGAGAATAAAGATGAAGAAGCCGTTTCGGTGCGATTTCAGTTCGATCTGTTTATCCAATTCATCCGCGAAATTCGGCTCCTTCTCCCCGGTCGTGATCCGAAAAACGATATTGAAAATAATACTGATCACGATATGCGCAAAGATGGACACCAAAGTCAGTACGAGGACAAAAGAGCCCCAGTAGTGAAACATCTCTGTCTGCTCCATTCCTTCCGCAGGATACTGCACATACTTGTACGCGCTAAAAGATACGAAAATGAGAATGGCGCTAATGATCGATACGATGCTCTTTTTTTCCTGATAAGTCATGCTGCACCCCTCCTACAGAAATAATTGCGAGTTAAGTTTGTTATACATAATGTATACCAAACCAATCCTTGTGTCAAATTTTCTTTACACTCCTAATCAAATAACAAGCCCGCCACCTGTGCGGGCTTGTTATAGGAAATAATGACAGTGTGAATCTCATGTATCGTGACACGCACTTTATAGGCTTAACGCTCCCTGTTTACCACGTAATTCATTAGATGTTTTAAGAACGGTATACTGCGGGGAATCGCTTGTAAGGCTTCCGTAGCAAGACAATAGTGCTCCCACATTTCCTTACTCGCACCTTCGATTCCAAGAATCGAGACGAAATTCGAATTATTGTTCGCCACATCCTTGCCGACCGGTTTGCCGAGTACATCCGTATCTCCCTCTACATCGAGCAGATCGTCTTTGATCTGAAACGCAATCCCCATATGATAGGCGAATTTTGTGAGGGCAATAACTTCCGCTTCGCTCGCCTCTGCAAGCATAGCCGGCATGACCAGACATGCTTCGAAGGCCACCCCAGTCTTATAAAAGCAAACCATATTCAACTGCTCCAAGGTCAAACTCTTGCCTTTTGAATCCAAGTCCATAGCCTGCCCCATACACATGTCTTCTGCCTTTTGGGCTGAGTAACGGATCAGGGCAAGAACGGTCTCCGCTCTAAAGCGGGTAAGGGAGGCTTGTTCTCCAATCGCTCTCTGAATCAAATACAGCCCGGTTAATTCGGCAGTAGCACTATTGTGAACCTGATGCAAGGTCTCCCGGCCTCTGCGGGTTGACGCATTATCCTGTGAGGGCAGATCATCAAAGATCAGGGATGCAGTATGCATATATTCGAGTGATCTCAGAAGCGGAACAATCGCCTCAGACTCCAACCCGTATTCATTCACACCCATGACCCAGGTCAGAATAGGACGAACCCGCTTCCCGTCCCCTTCCAGACTATAATTGGCCGCATCGATCAGCTTTTCCTTCATTGCCGTAATTCCCTGCGGCTTGGTGAATTTCAGCTCGCTGTTAATCAAACTGCGGGCACTTTTGAACGTAGCGTGGAAGTCCTCCTGTTCCCTTGCATCAGTTCTTAAATGCTCAACCATCCGGTCCCGCAGCAGCTTATCGAAAAAGTCAACATTATCCGCTTTGCGCACTATTTTCTGGATAAGCCGATTGAGTTCCGGATGGCCGGCTGCAAACATCCCCATCGTCTCGTTGTACTTCTCAGCTCCTGCCCGCTCCTTGAAACGCTTAAGTCCATTAATCGCCCGGTCCAGTATTACCTCACGGACTTTAGCATTGGAATCATAAACGCTGCGGATGAGATTGGAAACGACTGCCCAATACAATTCGAAAGGATTAATCAAATCCGGTCTTTGCTCATGATATTGTAAATAATAAGTATAGGGTGTTACCGCACCATCCTTCAGATCCTGCTCCATATCCGCGAAATCATCGGCAAGCTGATTGTAGATGCCAAAAAAGAAGGTCCGCTCTTCAAAGCCGGCATCTTCAGGTGCATTGATTACAGAACGCGCAATCAACCGGGACGACGAAGACTTCAGAATAACGGGGATATACAATTCCTCATTGGTGTAATTGGGCTGTGTTAGCACCTTAACACGGTCGATATCCTGAGCATGAAAAAAGACATAGGACTGCTCAAAAAAGGTCTGCTGGCTGTCAGGGCTCTGATGCTCCTTAATAAACTCAAAAGCCTCTGTGAGCTCCGAATGGATATAATGAATCAGCTTCACATTCTTCCCGGTCCATACACCCAGCTCAGGCACAGCTCCGGTAAGCAGCGCAGAACGAATCAGATCGGAATATTGCGCTTTCTCTTGAAGAGTCAAAATCTGAGAATCCAGCAGATCATCAATGAACGGATAGGTGAGACCATAGGAATATCCAAGCCTGATCGCTTCATCAAGTCTGCGGGAACGTTCACCGGGCGGTGCAGCATCCCCCAGCTCATCCATCACATGGAGAACAACACCCAGAATAATCTTGATCAGCTTACGCTGGGCATGCTCCGCACTCATTCCCTCCGGTATATGTGAAGCTACCGATCTTAGTTTTTTGAACAACCAGATGACTGCGGCTTCCGTCCCTTCCTTCTGGGCCCACCTGTACACCCCTGCTAAATTCATAAATTCCGGCGGCTCACCTTTGTTTGTGTTGGCGGACTTTAGCAAATGTTTGTTCAAATCAGCCACGGTTCTCTGAATCCGGTTTTGTGTGACCGGTGAATCCAGCGTTTTCCCCAGATCCCTCAAATAAATGTAAGAAACACTGCGGTCCAGATAATCATCCAGTTTCCCTGTGTAATTCAGCCATTGAATGTACCGGTAGTAATCCCGTGTATCCGGCTTGTTCTTCCCCCGTGAAAAGAAGCTTGAGCCCGAGTAACCCCGCAAATGCTTCCGTTTCCATATTTGAATATCCTCTGTCAGGGCTTGCACATAAGACTTGTTCCTGACCTGATTATAGAGCGATGTAAAATACCGCGCCGCCCTCTCCTCAGCCAGTGGATAGCCCTCATTAACATGATTTGTAAAATTTACATTCATATGATGCACAACCTCAACGTCTTATTTGATATACATAGCTGCGTTTCACCTTGGAGAATGCACGCATTCCGTTCAAGCTTTGTATCCTTATACGGACAATAAGCGGTTAGGTTACGGAATCCATCCGTAGGGTCACGCCAATATTTATAAGCGGTTTACAAGACAACTCATCAGAAAATGTTTAGTTTCGCCCACTCCCTGGACGGATGCCCCTCATAAGCTATCAGGTCTTGATTTACCCGCTTACACTGAATTTATCACTAAAGTAGGAGTTGTGATTCATGAAATTAAAAACGCAGCTTACCGGACGGGTTATCTTTAAAGGAAATCCGGGTTATGAAAAGGCACGCAGAAATTGGGACCCCCAGGAAAATCAAGCTCAATAAACAAAATGGAACTGTAATTGTTGAGACTGGAAATACAGTAGGGAGAATTGCACATACGCTTGCCCGCCTAGGCTGCCTTGCTCCTTTTGGCGACAGCCCTTCGGTTGGAATCGGCGGAATCACATTAGGCGGCGGGATCGGACCGCTTCAACGCACGGTAGGCCTTGTCAGTGATAATCTGATTGGACTCGAAATGGTTGACGCGAAGGGTAATGTTATCACTGCTAACAAAAATAGTAACGCTGATCTCTTATGGGCTTCACGCGGAGGCGGCGGAGGGAACTTTGGCGTATACACCAGATACAAATTCAAAGTGCGCCGCGCTCCAGCCACTGCTACCGTCTTCCGTGTCACCTGCTCCAGCCATATATTGTAGGTTCCTATATTAACGTCCCGGATCAGGGGATTAAAAATTCTGGACCGGTGTACTATGGAAGTAATTATCCGAGGCTGCGGAGAGTAAAAGCTAAATATGACCCTGGAAATGTCTTTAACAATCCACAGAGTATTCCTCCCTCCCGCAGACCTTAATGTTATCCGTATGTAACAAAAAGAGAAGGCCCGTTTAGGACCTTCTCTAAAGATGGAAGGATTATTTAGATAAGCTTTGCAGATAAGCATCCGCTTCTTCATAAGTTGGATAATGCACCGCAAAGCTTCCGAAAAGTCTCTTCATCTGCATTTTCCAGATTGGAGAGTTTGCTACATAAGCCCATCCGCCGAGTCCGTTAGCAACAGCCATATCGCCAGTAGGTGCAAGCATTCCTGCAACCTCAGGGGAAAGAATGGTCGCTGAACCTGTTACGTCAGTTATTCCCGTAAAGCCCGGTTTAAGCTGCTTCATCGCTTTTTCAAAATCAGATATATAGGATGGCACGTCCGCTTCTGTAAGTCCTAATGCTTTTACCACCACTTGATTTTTTTGAACATTTATATCCATTGTGTAAGGCATGCTGATTCCTCCAAATATGAAATGATAAATATGTACCTACAAAATCTATATCGGCAGTTCTTAAAGGCGAGTTGAGAGAAAAAGGGATTTTATTAATGTATTTAACATTTTTCAGTTTTCTGTTAAATAAGGGGGCTTATTTTGTAGCGGAATATCCGCCATCGATCAGATGGACAGTTCCTGTAATAAAGCCGGCTTCCTCACTTAGCAGGAAGCATACAAAATTCGCAATCTCATCAGGGGTTCCGTAGCGTTTAAGCGCTGTCCCGCTGGCAATTGCGGATTGTAAGCCTTCTACGTCATCCGAAAGGAGCCGTTCATAACGGCCCATCATGACTGTCGGTACAGGCCCTGGCGCAAGTACATTGGCCCGGATATTGCGCGGACCCACCTCAGCTGCAACAGACTTGGTTAAGCCGATAATCGCGTGCTTGCTTGCGGAATAGGCCGCATCACCGGCCATTCCAATGGTACCATGAAGGGAGGCGCAGTTTAGGATGGCCGAACCGGAAGGCATGTACGGAATTGCGTATTTCATCATCATAAACTGGCTGATAAGATTCGTGCTGATTACTCTTTCAAACGTCTCTACCGGGTATTCTTCCACTAGTTGATTATCACCGGTAACAGCAGCATTGTTGTACAGGTAATCAATTTTACCGTAATGATCAATCGTATCCTTGATGATACCCTTAACAACAGCCTCTTTTGAAACATCCCCCTGAATAAACAGCGATTCCCCTCCCAGTTCAGTAATTTCCCGCGCAGTAGCTTTTCCGGAGTCTGAAATGGTTACACAAACGACAGAAGCCCCCTCTAAGGCAAGTCTTATGGCAGAAGCCCTTCCAATTCCGCTCCCCGCTCCGGTTACAATGGCAACTTTCCCGCTAAATCTGTGATTCATCAAAACACCACTTTCTTTGTTCTAGAGTTTCGGTTCGGTATTGTCCCTCATTTCGACCCATTCCCTAATCAAGCGAGCAATTTCGACACATCACCCAAATTATACCATATTCTCTATTGATTAAAAACTACCTTTTTTCCAAAAAGAAGTGTGTGCATAAAAAATAGAGAGCCGACCTGCGGCTCTCTTGTACTAATATGGTTCGTATGAATAATGTCTCATTTACCTGTATAAAGCTTCGTTTTCATCAAAGCTTCCAGGAACGTGAATTTACTGTAAGCCGTTCCGCCTTGGGCCAGCGGATCAACCAGATTGACATAAACATTGCCGCTCTTGACGGCTTTCAGGCTCTTCCAGATCGGATTCTTCTGCAGTTCTTCCAGGGCCTTTGGGTTATCCTTGTTCTCATCCGGCGAGAACTGGAGGAAGTGCGGATACAGGAACAGGTTGCCTGTCCGGATACGCAGAGCCATTACTGTCTTGTCTTTGAATTTAGGAGCCAGCTTCAGTTTGGCCACTTTCAATTCATTCTGATACTTCAGAATGGACGCTGTCGCTTCCTTCTGCTTGCCAGTAAGTGCCGCCAGCAGTTTCAGGTTGTCCATCCAATCTGTAGCGATATGAGAACCGGAATGGTTGTGGCTATCTTTGCCAGCTTCTCATTGGTCTCGGCCGGGAATTTGGTGCTGCTTAGGATAATAGCCGGCTTGAGCTTTAGATTGATTCTAAGTTAGAGTGACACCAGAAGTAATCTTGGAGAACATCGCTGGAAACTTACCGCCGACAGTAAGGGCTCCCTTAGGTTTAAAATTCAGCACCAGGGCGTCTTCGAGAGCCTCCAGGGCGCCTGCGATCTCAATATTATCTGTCTTTGCTGGAACCGTATATACCTTGCCTTTATAGGTAATCTTCTGCGTAGCCAACGGGGTGGCTTTCCCTACATTCACCGGAGCCGCGTTAACGCCTACGGCTGATCCGATGCCCAAAACCATTACACTAGCTAATACCAAACCCTTTAATCCTTTTAACATGCCTGCTACCCCACTTCAGATCAATCATTATCACAATAATCATAGATAAATCTGCTGTTTTTGAACATGGATTATTTCCGTAAATAACATGGACGATCTGCGAAAATAGACTCTTAGACTGGCTGCCGTAACTCTGTTTGCTAATATTGAGTTAATATGTTGTAAAATGATTTCAGAGACTGCAAGACTATATCCTTCGAAGTGGAGACAGGTCCATGAAATACGACTGTTTAATTGTAGATGATGAAATCGAGCTGGCGGAGACGACCAGCGAGTATTTTAATTTATTTGATGTCCTGACGGCTTTCGTTACCAGCGCTGATGCCTGCCGGAATTTCTTAAAAGAGCATACAGTATCCATGATTCTGCTTGATATCAACCTTGGCGGGGAGTCCGGATTTCAGTTGTGCAAGGAGCTGCGGCAAATGACTGACATCCCTATCCTATTCATCAGCGCCCGGACCAGTGAAGATGATGTTCTGATTGCACTGGATATCGGCGGGGACGATTACATACATAAGCCGTATACGCTGCGAGTAATACTGGCCAAGACCAGAGCAGTATTAAAGCGCTATGCTAATGAAACCCTGCCCGTGTCCACAATCCTTCAAGCCGGTCCAGTACAGATTGATCCTGAACTGAGACGGGTTAAACTGAACGGTGTCCCACTCAAACTGAAGACGATGGAATACAAACTGATCAGTTACTTAATTCTGCATAAAAACCGGGTCATTCCTAAAGAAGAGCTGTTCACCGCTGTCTGGGGTGATGTTTTTGCCGGCGACGGAACACTGAATGTGCATATCCGTCATTTGCGCGAGAAGATTGAACAGGATCCGAACCATCCTAAGTACATTAAAACAATCTGGGGCATCGGCTATGCCTTTGAGGACAAATAGCATGTTAAAGAAACTGCTCCTCGCCCTTCTGCTGGTCATTGTAAGCGCCAGTACTGCTTATTTGCTCCTGATGGTCAATATGAAGAATGGCTTGTCCACCGACAGAGTGGCTATTAACACCCTTGTGAAGGTTACCGAGCTAAACTGGGGCTCCATTCAAGGGAAGCTATTTGATGATATTCCTTACGATTTTGCAATTATAGACACGTCAGAGACCCTTGTATATCAGACGAAGAACGATATCTCGGTCACCGAGAACGAAGCTATTAACCATCGCGATACGCTGATCGATATAGTAGTACAAGGCCAGACAGTAGGCAAAGTCATTATCAATAATGGCTATGACGCTTTATTTTCCAGAATGCAGCTGCAATTTTCCTTTATCTTCGCCGCCTCCCTTCTGCTGCTGGCTTGTCTCTGTCTCGCATATATCCTGTATTTAAACCGGATGATCTTCCGTCCTTTCAGCAAAATGCAGCGTTTCGCAAAGCACATTGCCAAAGGGGAACTGGATATCCCGCTGGAAATGGATCGGAATCATATGTTTGGCGCTTTTACGGAAAGCTTTGACATGATGCGCGACGAGCTGGCGGCGGCCCGGCACAGTGAATATTTGGCCAACAAAAGTAAAAAGGAACTGGTTGCCAGCCTCAGCCACGATATTAAGACGCCTGTTTCTTCGATTAAAGCTGTTACAGAGCTGATGCTCCTTAGTGCTTCTAATGACAAAATCAGCCGCCAGCTAAACACGCTCTATGCCAAAGCCGACCAGATTGATCATTTGGTAACAGATATGTTCCATGCCACCATGGAAGAGCTGAATGAACTCCAGGTCAATGTAACGGAAGAACACAGCCACCTGCTGGGTGAACTAATTAACAATGCCAATTACTATGGGCAGATCACGATGGCACCTGTCCCTGATTGCGTTATTACAGCAGATTCCCTACGTCTGCAGCAGATTATTGATAACGTTGTGAACAATTCTTACAAGTATGCCGCAACAGCCATTGAGGTTGCATGTGTAATTATTGAGGGCTTTCTGGAGGTACAATTTATGGACTTTGGTCCCGGTGTTCCGGAGGAAGAGCTGCCGCTGCTGTTCAATAAGTTTTACAGGGGAAGCAGAGCTGTCAATCAGAACGGCTCTGGACTTGGTCTATATATATCCCGCTACTTGCTGCGGAAGATGCATGGGGATATCATCTGCAGTAATCACCAGAACGGCTTCATGGTGAAGCTCCTGATTCCTCTGGCCGGCAAAAATTAAGAAACCGCTAAGGATTCCGCAAAGACTCGTTAAGAACATTAATCGTACAATTAATTTGCAGTTATAGCTAATTCGCTGCAGCCATTATTGAATCGGCAGAAAGGATGCCAAATAATGAGCATGAATTAAATGGAGTGTTCTACAATGAGGCATACGGAAAAAACAGTATTGATGCAAACGAAAAAGCTGTGCAAAACCTTCTCACACGGAGGTGTCCAGCAGCATGTCCTGAAGAATCTGGATCTGACGCTGTACCATGGAGATTTTACCATTATCATGGGCAGCTCCGGTTCAGGCAAATCCACATTGCTTTACGCCATCTCCGGGATGGATAAGCCGACACTGGGAGAGATTCAATTTGCCGGCCGGGATATTACAGGGCTGAGCAATGACCAGCTTGCAGTTTTCCGGCGGGAGCAATGCGGGTTCGTGTTTCAGCAGATTCATTTACTGGATACCATGAGCGTACTAGACAATGTGTTATCCAGTGCTTATCTGGTACAAAAGAACAGAAAAGAGGCTGTGTCCAAAGCTAAACAGCTGCTGGCTGAAGTAGATTTAGATGCCTCGCAGTGGACGAAATTCCCGGCGCAGATCTCCGGTGGAGAGGCACAGCGTGCTGGAATAGTCCGGGCCTTGATTAATACCCCCACTGCCTTGTTCGCTGATGAACCTACAGGTGCACTTAACAGCGCAGCGGGCGCACGCGTGCTAGATGTCCTGACGGAGCTGAATGAGCGCGGCCAGAGTATCATTATGGTCACTCATGATCTCAAAACCGCACTGCGCGGCAACCGGATTCTGTATCTGCGGGACGGCATCATGGTTGGTGAACTGCAGCTTCCTCCATTCAGCGGGAGTAACGGACAGGAACGTCAGGAGCAATTACAAACCTTTTTAGCAGATTTGGGGTGGTGAAGATGCGCAGCGTACAAACCAAACTGGCCTGGTCCAATATCCGCAAACGAAAAAGCTCCACCGCTACCCTGTTCCTTTTAATCCTGCTAGCCGTCCTTTTGCTCAACATCGGACTGTCGGTTACGCTGAAGCTGAATTCCTTCCAGCAACAAAAATTGGCTGAGCTGCAAACACCGGATTTGATCGCCTATTTCGCCGACAATGAACATCTCAAGGAACAAGAAGCTCTTGTGAAAAATTATCCGTATACCGAAAAATGGGAGAATGAACCCGCCATTATGCTGTCCGAGACTAAGATACCTTATGGGCAAAACGAGACCACAACCGGTCTGGTGATCCTAAATGCGGATCAGCAGCGGACAATGGCTCCCTTCAAGACCCTCTCTCCGGTCAAGTCTGACAACACGGATCAGATCTATCTTCCTTACATCTTCCATATCGGCGGGGATTACAATCTCGGCGACAACCTCTCCTTTACTTACGAGAAAACTGTATTTACCTACGAAATCGGCGGATTTATTGAGGAACCATTAATAGGGACCTTTACCAACGGTGCGCTGAAAGTATTTCTTTCCGGTAACGCTTACCGGGAACTTGCAGAACGTACCGGAACAACGTCACGGTTCAATTTCTTATCCGTAACTATGACGGATCCCGCCAAAGCGGAAAAGCTCAGTCAATTGCTGGGAGAACAGCTTAAAGGTACTTTTGCTGTAATGAGCGCGGAGTCAGGCATCTCCGGGAACCGGGTGTTCGTCAATTTTTTAACAGCCATTCTAATCGTCTTCGCATTAATAATGGTTGTAATCTCGCTTATTGTCATTCGCTTCCAGATTCTAGAGCACATTGAGGACAATATGCAAAATATAGGCGTACTGAAAGCCACCGGCTATACTTCCTGGCAGATTATTTCAACGCTGCTGCTGCAATTTATGCTGATCTCGCTTACTGCCGCAATTCCGGGCATAGCTGCCACTGCCTTAGTTATGCCTTATACCGGGAATCTGATATCGACTTCAATAGGATTAATGTGGCCGCCTGTATCCGGAGTGCTTAGTACTGCTCTCAGCGTGGCTATTATCACAGGTATGGTGATGCTGGTAACCTTATTATCCAGTAAGCGGATCAGAGTCATTACTCCGATTGCTGCACTGCAGAGCGGCATACTGAACCATAATTTCAAGAAAAACCGCCTACCGCTTGAACGCTTCCCTCTGGGCCTGCAATTCGGCCTCGGCTTGAAGACCTTAATCCTGCAAACCAAGCAAAATGTGATGATTCTGTTGATTGTCACTGGATTGACCTTTTCCAGCATCGCCTGCTCAATTCTGAATTTCAATTTCACTGATGATACGTCCGCAGTTCTTCAGATGGTGGGGATTGAACAAAGCAATTTTATGCTGATGCCAAAAAGCGGGACGCTCCAACCGGAGCTGGCGGCAAAAGTGGAAAACATGGCCGGGGTGCGAAAGACAACCTTCTTAGACACCTTGGCGGCTTCGATTCACGATACCGGTTTTACGCTAAGGGTATCCAATGACTTTGATTCACTGGAGACTCAGACGGTATACAAAGGACGGCAACCCATCTATGATAACGAAATTGCCGTGTCGGGTATTTTAGCCAGGCAGGAGCACAAATCCATCGGCGACCAGATCGAGGTTAGCACTAGTGGGGCTGCCGGCACCTATCTGATTACCGGGCTCAGCCAGCAAATCAGTCAGCTGGGGATGGTGGCAACGATGACCGAAGACGGCCTGAAAAGGATGCTGCCGGATTACACTCTCGGAACCCTCAATGTGTATTTGCAGGAGGGGAGCGATCCAAATGAATTTCTAGAGGAAGTGGAACAAAGCTTTCCGGGTCAATGGTCAATAGCCAATGTTCAAGAGATGCTGCAAAGCACACTCCGTACTTTCACTACTGCCGTATCTGCCATGACAGCAGTCATAACGGCTGTGACAATTCTTGTGGTCAGTCTTATTCTGTATCTGGTGATCAAAACCTTGATCTTAAAACGGAAACGTGAATTCGGTATTCTCAGGGGTATGGGCTATACCACCTTTAATCTGATGGTGCAGATTACCTGCAGCATGCTTCCGGTAATCGCTCTTGGAGTATTGGCCGGAAGTCTGCTCGGATATTTTTACTCCGGTTCCGCTTTTGTGCTGCTACTTTCCAGTCTCGGCGTTTATAATGTTCAATTTGCTGTCAGCCTGCCTCAGATCTTAACCCTGAGTTTAGCTATTATTGCAGCAGCTTTTATGGTATCCATGCTGGTCTCCAGCCGGATCCGGAAGATTAGTGTGTACGGGCTGATTACGGATTAACGCAGCAGCAAGCCCGCGCCTTTGCGGGCTTGCTGAATGTACTGACCATGTGTCCCTTTTGAAGCTTGGTTAAGCTTCTGATTATTACCGCTTAACAACCAAGCAATAATTCACATTATCAAAGGCCGTAATGGGATGAGCCAGCTGGCTGTCATTATATTCCTGGAATAGCTGCCCAGTAATTTCAGCTGGCGTCAGATGCTGATAGATCAGCAGATTAAGCTCTTCCAGCATCTGCTCCAGCTCCCGGTAGGAGTAGCTTGCCTGCATCGGCTCCCCTGCCTGTGCTGCCATCATTAACTGCTTCTGCGTCCGTTCACCTGCCTGGGGTGTAAAGGTAAGCTCATCAGGATAATCAAAAACGATGCTGCTGCCGCTAGGGAGCAGCATCACAATGGCGGATAATAATTGTTTAAATGAATCCTTGGTCAGATAATAACTGATGCCCAGTAAGCTGCTGAAGCTGATCTGATTACGGTCATAAGCGGGACAGGCCAGCACTCCCTTCTGCCATTCAGGGTCAAGAAAATCAGCCGGGATGTAATGCACATTGGACGGTACATTCCAATGCAGCGAAGAGATCCGCCGCTGCTTATCTTCAGCTGTAGCGGGATGATCGATTTCAAAGATTTGCAGATTATCTGCAAAGTCCGGCTGGCGGTAAGCGAAGGTATCGTATCCGGCGGCAAAAATCAGATATTGCTTTGCCCCAAGGGTGACCGCATTCTTAAGCGCCTGTTCCGCAAAAGCGGCCCGCCCCAGCGGAGACGGCGACAGCTGCCAGTCGACGATTTCCCGCAGGCACTCCTCCTGTGTGCCGGTAAATTCCGGCAAGAAGAATGTTATCCCCTTCGACATATTGCTGGAGATGTTCGCGTATTCATCGTTGGTTAATAGTTCTCTTGCGAGCCGGTCATCAAAAATTTTGATCTGATTATGCTCTGCGTGATAAGCTCTTGCAAATGCACTAACAAGCGCTGTGATGCTTTTATTTTTCATTAATTATCACCTCACATCTGTTGTACCATTCAGACGTATTACGAAACAATACTTGATTTTTTTGTTATTTTATGGTATAATAAAGGTACTAATTTTATAAAATTCACACTTTCGCCACATTTAGGGGCGTTTTTTTATGCCTTGAATAATTTAGTCGAAATAAATAGTCTGTCTCAATGTTGTAATTGATGAAACTTCAAATGTGGACTAACATAGATTTAAGGACGAAAGAGCGGAACCCCCTGGTTCCGCTCTTTCGTCCTTTTTTTGGATCTCAAATAGTTCAACACCACAGGCATAGATATGAATTAAATTGCCGTTTGCAGCAGCAAATAATAATCCCTCTTCCTGCCTCCCCAAGACAGATGATGAGAAAACAAGAAGCCCACATCCAATGCGGGCTTCTTCAGCTTATGGCTTATCACTATTTGTAATTTTCGGCCAATCTCAAGAGGTTACCGTCTCTGTGCTTCTCCAGCGCAGCTTATACAGCTCAGGCATTACAACACCAAGCAATACCAGAACTACCCCGGTCCATTGCAGTCCGCTTACCTGCTCATGCAGCACGAACGAGGATAGCAGTACTGCCACCGGAAGCTCAGCAGCACCGAGGATTCCGGCCATACCGCCGCCGATATGGGGAACACCGATCGCAAACAGCACCGGCGGAATAAACGCTCCGAACAAACCGAGCAGGAATCCGAACAACAGCAGCTGTCCCCATAGCAAGCCGTTAAACAGGAAATATGGCGGGAACAGGATGCAGAGCAGCACCAGACCGCCTGTAACCATCCAGGCACTCCGGTAAGCCGGATGTACAGAGGGAACGGCTTTGCCGCTAAAGATGATGAACATCGAATAGCTTACCGCTGACAGAAGACCGAGTGTAATGCCTAAGAAATTGAAATGAGCTGTGCTCTCTCCAAGCACGCCGGCCGCAAGCAGTGTTCCGCCGAACAGCAGGAACAACGTTAATACGGTTATTTTATCCGGACGCTGGCGTTTGCTGACAGCCTGGATCAGCACACTGATCCAGGTGAACTGGAACAGCAGAATAATCGCCAGCGATGCCGGGATGTAGCGGAGTGACTGGTAGTACAGCAGGCCCGTAACGACTGTCGGTGCCCCGGCCAGCATAAGGAGCAGTCTTTGCTTCCATGTCATCCGCGGGGATACACGTCCGGCTTCTGCCGGTGTAATTCCTTGTTTCCGCTGCTTGCGTGTCTCTCTCACTTTGGTATATAGAGCCAGCATCCAGGCCAGTATACAGCCAGTCATCAGCTGCGTGCCGACCACTTCTCCCAGCTGGTATCCTTGTCCGTACGCGAGTACAACTATAGTCGACAAGATGCCATAGCTCATCGCTCCTACCAGAACCGAAATTAAGTACTTCATATCCTTCATATCTATTATGCCTCCTGAAACTTCTGTATCGGCCGTTACACGCAAAAAATCCTAACTCCGGGATAAACACCATAAACATGGTCTTTATCATCGTAGTTAGGAAGAATAGGCTTCCTGTAGAAACCCTCGCCCTATAAATGCCTGAACGGCTGCGAGGTTATACGAGAACTGTTTTATAATGATCAGCATGACGACTTTTCATATGTTACACGGCAAGTGAGATGGTGTCAACCTTAATTGTTTAAATTTGTGGTTTCTTGAATCTGTAAGCAACATTTTAACGCCAGTAAATACTTGGAGATGTCATGAAAAACCCCCTGCAAGGCACGGGTTTAATGTTTATATAAATACAGCAACAAATCGGATAACCGTTTAGTAGTTGGATATGTTGTGCTTTCTTGAGCATTTGGATGTAACAGAGTTAATACCGGTTGGATGCCTAAAGCGGCTGCACCCTCTAAATTTTTTTCATAGTCATCAATAAATTCGGTTTCGGTTGCCTGCAAATCCATAGTTTCAAGTGCGTTCCTATACATGACAAAACTTGGCTTACTCTCTCCAAGCTCATAGCTAAGCGTCAGATGATCAAAATAGTCATAAATGCCTGCGTTTTTCAAAACTCTAATAATGGATGGATCTGTATCTGAGATTACTCCTATTTTGTACTTTTCTTTAAGGGCTTCAAGCGTCATTTTGGCATCCTCAAAGAAGACATAATTAGCTTCGTTATACACTCTATCCATTGCAATAATCTCAGCCTGTTGTTGTGTAATATTGATTTCTGTCAGGATCTTGCGATTGTCACATAATAATCCTTATACCTGGCAAACTCTTCATCTTCCGTCTTATAAATTTCATTTATAAGGTATTCGTCTGCTTTTGAAAATGCTGCATTCAGTTTATCCTGCGTTATTGTCCCTAATATTTGCGGATTTATATATTCCAAGGCTTTTGCTGTCATTCTCCAATCACCAGTAGCAGGACGGAAAATGGTCCAGCCAAGATCAAAAAACAGGCCCCGTACAGGCTTTTTTATTTTCATTACTGAACACCCCTATTTAGATATACCGCTATCTCCAAGCCATACTTTACCGGAGGCTGCATCCCACTTAAGGACAATCCCCAGCAGCTCGCAGAGATCCTGCAGCGGAAACTGGGTGGTATAGGATAAGGCTTTAAATGTAATCGTACGCTCAGTCTTCTTCCCGTTAATGAACAGCTGTTCCGGATCACTGGCTTTGATATGAATAACCGTGCCGCCATATGCGAATGACCAGACTCTAAAGCGGTAATTATTGAACTTCGGATCGGGATTAGACTGAGTCATATTGACCTTCACACCAAGCGCCTTGAACACACTGCTGTAAGGAACATACAGTTTCCCGTCAATAACGCCTGCCGTTCCGTAAAAATCAACAGACTTCCCGTTCACCAGAAAGGTTAGCGCAGCCTGAACCGGTATAGGAGAGTTGATATCATCATTAGTAACGGTACCGCTGCCTGTGGCTAATCCGCCATAGAATCCTTCTCCCCAGCCCAATAACGTGCCTTTCTTATCCTGTGCAAATCCGAAGCTGCCCGTACTCCCCCATAAATCGGTGATACTCTCTGCGCCTTTGACTTGAACCGGCTTGTTCAGGGGTCCGGAATTATAATTCCACTGCCAGAGTGTTCCGTTAGTCTTCAGCACATACAGCTTATTGTAGCCAGTCTGAAGTTTATGGACGCTATTAAGGCCTGCTAATTCGGAAGGTGCTTTCAGCGTCTTGTTCCAGCGCAGGGTTTGTCCATCCGCACGCAGCAGGAAGGCATTATCCCCGGAGGAGGGCATATGCTTACAGCCTCATCTGCTCAAACTGAACAGAGCGCCAGTCAGGCCCGTCTTAGTCTTTTGGGTTCAATTTGAAAATTAGATATGTTACTATTTACAGGATAAACTGAATCCGGGATTCAGTATGCAGGTGCGCAGAAACTCTCGAAGAAAGTTAGTGATGTAATTATGAAACCTGAGAACTTCTCCTTTGCTGTTCAGAGGAAAACAGGACAATACAGCGATACTCAATACTGGCTGCTGAGTTCGGCCGGCAAAACCGGAGTGGAGCGGCAGTATTCTGCTGAGGATAAGCAATCCATTGCGGAAGCTGCCGCAATATTAGCAGGCGGAGGCACGGTAGCGTTCCCGACAGAAACAGTCTATGGGTTAGGGGCCGATGCCCGCGATACTGCTGCTGTTGAAGCCGTGTTCGCTGCAAAAGGACGTCCCGCTGACAATCCGTTGATTGTACATATTGCGGACCGCAAGCAGCTGGCTGAATTTGTTACTGGCATAGATCAAGCAGCAGAAGCCTTGATGGATGCTTTTTGGCCAGGCCCGCTGTCACTGGTGCTTCCTGTACGCACCGGCGTACTATCCGAGCGCGTTACAGCGGGGCTTGATACAGTCGCTGTGCGGATGCCTGCACATCCTACGGCACTTACCCTGCTGCGCGCGGCTGCCTGCCCCGTAGCGGCACCCAGCGCCAACCGTTCGGGACGGCCGAGTCCGACAACGGCTGCCCATGTCCGCGAAGACCTCGCCGGTTTTATCGGCGGGGTTCTCGATGACGGGCCAACCGGCGTCGGATTGGAATCGACCGTCGTGCAGGTGCAGCCTGACGGGACAGTCGCCATCCTCCGCCCGGGAGGGATCACAGCCGAGCAGCTGGCGGCTGTGCCCGGTGTTGTAGTTACTCCGCCATCCGGGGCCATCAGCCCGGCTGGCGGAGAAGCAGCCGGCGGACCGGAGCTGGCCGCCGGCAACAGCCCGGCACCGCGTGCGCCGGGCATGAAGTACACCCACTACGCGCCGCAAGGATCGCTCACCATCGTGAGCGGGTCATCGCCACAGCGTGTGGCAGACCAAGCTGCTGCGCTGCTGCAGGCAGCGCAGGCCCGCGGCGAGAAGACCGGCCTGCTGCTTTTCAAAGAGCACC
>CAKMKL010000079.1 GCA_927443375.1 uncultured Paenibacillus sp.
TCATCCAAGATATCCATCATGATGCGGTCTTCGAGGCTGTCGTCCCATGCATAGACAAATGGAGCTACTTCCGTGTGGCAGCGGGCAGAGAAATCCTTGATTTTCTGCAGACTGGCGACCTCTTCGAATGGAGGGATGTTAATTTGTCTTTCTTGAATTCCACCGCAGATCCAGCCATATTCGACAGCTACTATATGATAGAGTGTGGAAAGAATGTATCCTATACCACCTATGCGCTGTTTCATCAGCTCTTCCCGGCTTACTGTTTCACACTAGTCGAACCAGTCATTGCGGACTTGCCAGTTATATTCGAATAGTTTGATCATTAGTTTAGCCTCCTGGATTGTAAAATGCACGGCAGTGTTTTCACTTCACAGAATTGACCGTCCAATGTTTATCCTTATATACAAGCCGATATTCCGCTTCGGCTTTTGCTTTTAACTTCTCCAAGTTATTATACAGATCGTCTAAGTTCAAAATCTCCCCAATGATATTCAGTGGAATTTCCAGGCTGTTTCTTGTCTTGATGGTTCTGTTCAACTCAACCAACACTCCCTTGCTGGCCAGTGAAGTGAGCTCCTTTGCGGCATTCAGTCCAAGCGGCTTCACTTTCCTTTTGCGTGCATGCCATTTTGCAGGGAAAATATGCTGCAGCATAATAGTATAATCTTGGATGTCTCTATAGTAAATTTTGTTGTACCATCCGTCATCATGAGCTAAATAGACAAACCTATTGCTCAGTTTATCATAGAATGGGGAATTTAACGGTTGATGATAATGGCCTAAATACAGCAGTTCTGCCTTCTCCTGCGGTTCCAGCTGATCTAGTGCAGCCATACTACCGAAATCAATCCAGCAAAAATCCCCGTATTTATACACATCTTCTCGGTAAAACTCCTCCAGACGTTCTTTCCTTACAAAATCCATCCGTAATCCAGAATGGAAATCCTGTCCTGTGTATCCCCCAGCCAGAAGTAAAATGTTAGATAGTCCTGCTGGGAACGAACTGACAAACTCGTTGAAATTTATCCCCGTAGAGATTACGGACTGATCTGCTTCGTTAAAGATCATATACATAATGTCTCTGCTCTTGATAGGTACACCTCCAGTTCTAAAGACAGGACCCTCTAGGCTTTAGATACTAGCCGGAATCCTCGCTAATCCCCTTCCTCAACTTCCCGAGAACTCACTATCATCCTCACACCAACAAATACAAACCACAACACGGAAACAGCCTGACAAGCAAAAAACACTGCACTTCCGGTCAGCCACGGGAATGCCCCGACAAGATCCAGCAACGCGGTCACAAACCCGACAATAGCCACAGGCTTGCCAAGCACACTCTTTCTTATAACAAGGCTCAACAGGATAGTTGCTATGCACAATATGATCGCTACTGTGTGCATGCCTCCATGATAGATGCTGAGAACCAGCTTATAGATATCCGGTGAAAGCTCAATATCATAGACGGGATAAATAATCTAGCAATTGAAGGAACCAGCATTAAGGCTGCAAAAAACAGCAGCTCATCCGCCATCGAAATATTGAACTTCCACTCCTTCAGCCAGTTCATCAGCTCCGTATCCGACAGCGGGGGGCTAGGCACCGGGAGAAGAAACAGAGACACACCCAGGAAAAGAATTCCCGAAAGAATAAAGGCAATTCCGCCAAATTTAACAATTCCGATGTTTGATTTCATGGTTTCAACTCGATTCGGGGTTAGTTAAACAACTCTACCAGATCTTTTAAACGATTAATCATATAATCCGGCCGGCTGACCTTCCCGAATCCATAGCTTGCAAAAACGAAAGGAATTCCGGCAAACGCAGCCGCCTTCTGATCCCCTTCCGTATCCCCCACATAAACCGGGTTCGCTAAGTTGTTTCTTTGCATGATCAGCTTTATATTCTCCCCCTTGGAAAGCCCGGTTCTGCCCGGATTCTCAAAATCCGTGAAATACTTATCCAATTTATGATACTTATAAAAAGCTTCAATATATCCTGCCTGACAATTGCTTACGATGAACAGCTTATATTTTTGGGATAACGCCTGGAGCACGGCCTCCAGCTCTTCATATAACCTTCCGCCTTGCTCGGCAAGGTACTGGCACTCCATTGCACAACATTCATTTAAAATCTTTTCTTGAATGTGCTCTTCTAAGCAAGGGAACAGTTTTCTGCCAACCTCTGCAACCTGGAGGCCCATAATTCCTTTTAAATCATCCTTAGTAATTTCATTGTCGATCTCTGTGTAACTACTTAATACGGAATTCCAGCCCACCACTACTACATCCGTAGAATCCCAGAGGGTTCCATCCAAATCAAAAATAATGCTATCCATGCAAGCCCCGCCTTTGGTTGGTAAAATATTTATCGCTCTGAATCCTGTTTCACAAATATGATATCATTTCCAGCCTTCCTTTTGCAGTGCTGGTATAATTGGGGGGATATGCAAATTACCCAGAAGGGGTTGAGTCCAATCCGAACTACAATACAGACAGCGGGTGCGATTCTTGCACTGAGCTTGCTGCTGGGCTGCAGCAGTCAAAAAGCACCCATCTCTGTTACTGCAACGGTTGAAGCAGCTCCGTCAACTTCACCAACTACAACTCCTTCTGTTTCATCCGCCGCGGCGGGCCCGGTAAAGATTCCAGCACATACAGAAGGTATCACCAGCCAATTTCCACTTGAGGGTCTGGCCAGTTCAGTGATTATCGATTCTGTTAATGATGCTCAGACGATTCGGGCGAGAACAGCAGCGGGGCAAGGTGAGCTGCTGATGATCTCCAGCGGTCCTGAAGAGCGGGGACATCTGAATGTTTCCAGCAATTACGGTCTGGAAGGTGACCAGACTTATCAGGCGGATTACTCCATCGTGTACCGGAAAGGAAACCAAGATCAGGAATTGTTCAGGCTGCCTGCTTTTTTATTCGCGCAGCCGACAGACCGTGTTCTGGATTTTGCAAAGGTAAGCTTTAAAGAGGCAGATATATACCTGCTAACCCCCCAGTACAAGTCCGGACATGGACTGGCCGGTTATGCCTTTGCTATCGACAAACGGAGCGGAGAGGCATTTCCGCTATCCTTCGTACAGGACGGTATCGTACAAGATACGCTTATCTACGCCGAACTGGAGCCGGCACCTGTCAACGATCATGAACAGTTGGCCGTATTCTCTCCGGTTGGCGCTGGGGGCGAACCGGAACTGGAGCCTAGGGTATACACATTGGATCTGGTAAACCATCAATTTGTCGCCCGCAAAATCTAAATTGGAAAGCTGTTAAATGGGTCCAACGCATCCTCTCGAATCCGCCAAATATACAAAAAAGCTGCCTCAAAGAGGCAGCCCTGTTATAGCGGTTTAGAATACTTTCGTTGTCCACGATTCGCAGTTCCACGTATCGGTTACGATATCACGGTAAAATTCAGGTTCATGGGAGATCAGCAGAATGCTGCCCTTATATGCTTTGAGGGCACGCTGCAGCTCTTCTTTGGCGTCTACATCAAGGTGGTTCGTCGGCTCATCCAGTACGAGCAGATTCGTCTCGTTTTTCTGCTATGAAACTCTTAATACTTTCTTTGCGTCGATCATTTTTAGCTTCAATTTTTTGCTTCTCGTCAGAAGGAATCTCGTCTGCAGGTCATCCTAAAAAGGCAGTCTAGAAATAGGAGGGATTACATTGGCTAAACCAGATAATCGAGCGGATAATGAGGTGCACCTACAAGAACATATCGACCACACTTTAGCTAATTTACGAGAAGCAGAGGATTACTTAG
>CAKMKL010000080.1 GCA_927443375.1 uncultured Paenibacillus sp.
GGCAAATGGGCAGCTTCATAAGAGAGAGAATCGCGGACATCCACCAGCGTAAAGCCGGTTATGCCTTCACGCAGATCGTAAGCGACATCGGCTACATCAGTTTCAAATAATCCTTTGGCAGAGAAATAATTCGCCGCCTCAGCGGGTGCGGCTGCCGGAGTAAACAGAACCTGTGATTTTGCTTTGATATTCATGAAACGTCCTCCTTAGGTTAGCTGGCCTTTGCTTTATTGTATTACGGATTTATAATTGTAGTTATCTATAGTTATTCATAATAAATATCGAAAATATTGATAGTTGGGGGATAGCATGGAACTCACCTATTTGCGTACCTTTTGTGAAGTAGTGTCCTGTGGAAGCTATACCCGGGCAGCAGAAAAGCTGGGATATGCCCAATCCAGTGTGACGGCTCAGATTAGCAAGCTCGAAGAGCTTTACGGAGCGGTCCTGCTGGAACGCTCCGGCCGGGGGATGATCCCCACCTTTGCCGGGAACACCCTGCTTCCCTATGCGCGGCAGATGCTGGAGCTGAGCGGGGAGGCGAAAGGGGCTGTGTCCGGCGGAAACAGCGGCATTCTGAATATTAGCGCGATCGAGACACTGGCCGCCTATTATCTGCCGAACCGCTTGCACCGCTACAGGGAGCAGCATCCCAAGGTACAGCTGCGTGTTCAGCCCGGTTCCGAAATTCAGATTATTGCGGATGTCCTAGAGAAGACTGCCGATTTCGGGCTGATTTTTGATGTCCCTTATGAATCAGAAGAGCTTGTCTCGCTGCCGCTGCGTCAGGAGAAGCTGTTCGTGGTTGTCCACCCGGAGCACCCGCTGGCAGCTGAACCGGCAATTGCCCCGTCCGCACTGTCAGGGGAACCGCTGGTGCTGACGGAGGAGACCTGCACGTACCGCAGGCAGCTGCTGCAGGAGCTGCGGCATTCGGGTATTACGCCGAGAATTGATATGGAATTCGGGAATCTGGAAGGCATTAAACAGGCGGTGAAACACCGCTGGGGAACGGCCTTTTTGCCCCGGTATGCCGCCCGGGAAGAGCTTGACTCCGGAGCATTAATCGGAATCCCTCTAGCCGGGGAGCAGGAGAAGTTCTACATCCAGCTGATCTACCGTAAGGAACGGGGGCTGTCTGCGGCTTTTGGGAATTTCATAACGGCAATGCAGCAGCAATAGATGCTTAACGCAAAGGAACCCTCCTGCCAATCTTTTGGCGGGAGGGTTCTTCGGCTATGTGAGGCTTGAATTCCTGCAGAGGGTTACCACTTGGAGCCGCCTGAACTCCGGCCTGATTTGCCGCCGCCCCAGGAAGAACCGCCGGAGGAGCGTCCACCACCGCCCCAGGAGGAGCCGCCGGAGGAACGTCCTCCGCCGAATCCGCCGGAGGAGGGCGGACCGGACGACATCCGTTTGCGGGCCTGCTCTCTCCGCTGGCGCTCGCGCATCATGGCCAGCTGGGCCTGGCGCTCGGCTTCTTCTTTTTGCCGCACGAGCCGGTTCGCCTCTTCGGCAAACGATGAGATCTGCGCAGCATACGAGCGTCCGATTGCTTCTAAATCATCGAGATTGTATGGACGGGCGGCCAGCTGTGCTTCGAGCTGCCCGTATTCCGGCAGCAGACTCACCTCGAAACGGCTCCGGCCGGCTAATCCCCGGCTCTCCAGCAGCCGCTGCGCCGAGTCTGCCTGTCCCTGGCCCTCGTGGAAGATCCGCTTCACGGCTTCCAGCCGTTCATTCAGTTCCTCGAGGCTTTGCGAGACACTGTTAAACTGGCGGGAGGTTTCCTCCTGCAGGGTGAGCAGGCGGTCCAGCCCGCTGCGTGCATTGTCATATTCGCCGCGCTCATCACTGGTCCAGGTTTCGATCTGCGGAACTTCGGCCGCTCCCTGCCGCAGGCGGGAGCCGGTTGTATCCAGTACCTCAGCCAGGCTGCTGAGATGCTGCTCTGAGAACCCAGCAAGTTCTTGCTTATGAAACGGGTGTTACGAATACAATCGATCCGTTGGCGGGTTCGTATTTTGTGGAGACCTTGACCATGGAATTGGTGTGCAAAGACTGAGTTCCTCCTAGGACAGCAGCCATCGCCTGAT
>CAKMKL010000081.1 GCA_927443375.1 uncultured Paenibacillus sp.
AGGCAACCGTTGAACAGCCCTCTATCGGACGGCATTTCTCCTGGCCGTCATAATGTGCCCAGCCGCCGCCGTTGACGCCTTGGGAAGCAGTCAATACCACCAGATTCAGAATCGAACGATAGATGGTATCGCTGTTGAACCAGTGGTTGATGCCTGCCCCCATGATGATCATGGACCGTCCACCCGTATCAATTGCATTCTGGGCAAATTCGCGGGCGATTTGCACCACGACACTTGCTTTCACCGTCGTAATCTTCTCCTGCCATGCCGGGGTGTAATGAGAGGACTCATCCTCATAACCCTTGGCGTTAAGCGGACTTTCTGTACGCACGACACCATACTGGCTCATCATCAGATCATAGACAGTGGCTACTAAACGTTCTGTACCATCAGCCAGCTGGACTTTCCGGACTGGAATCATCCGCCGGAACGTGCCATTGCCGGCATTGTCGAAGTACGGGAACACGATTTCCGTCCACTCTTCCCCATGGCCTGCGATTGTCAAGGCCGGTTCCACTTTGCTGCCGTCTTCATTCTCCAGGATCAGGTTCCACTTCTTGCCTTCTTCCCAGCGCTGCCCCATGGTTCCGTTGGGAACGATCACCTGGCCGGTGGCCTCATCGAAGATTACCGGCTTCCAGTCAGCGTGCGGTGAAGCTTCTCCAATATCACTCGCCCGTAGGAAACGGCCGCCCTTGAGTGCATCCTCATGGGGGTCAAGCAGGATCAGGAAAGGCATGTCGGTATATTGCTTCGCATAATTCAGGAACATCGGCTCCTGCCGTTGCTGGTAGAACTCATTCAGGATGACATGCGTCATAGCCTGGGCAAGCGCAGCATCCGTACCGGGATTCGGTGCCAGCCAGTTATCAGCAAATTTGACGTTCTCCGCGAGATCCGGGGCCACCGACACGACTTTGGTTCCCTTGTAGCGCACTTCTGTCATAAAGTGGGCATCCGGTGTCCGGGTAAGCGGCACATTCGAGCCCCACATCATCAGGTAACCGGCATTGTACCAGTCCGAGGATTCCGGAACATCCGTCTGTTCGCCCCAAATTTGCGGAGAAGCTGGCGGAAGATCCGCATACCAGTCATAGAAGCTCAGCATTTGTCCGCCCAGGAGCGATATGAACCGTGCACCCGATGCGTAGCTGACCATCGACATGGCCGGAATCGGCGTGAAGCCGGCGATGCGGTCAGGGCCGTATTTCCTGATCGTATAGATCAGCTGTGCCGAAATGAGGCGAAGCGCATCGTCCCAGGCCACACGAATATGACCGCCTTTGCCGCGTGCCTGCTTGTAGAGGGTAGCCTTCTCGGGATTTTCAACAATACTGGCCCAGGCGTCGACGTAATTGTCATGCTCCTTCAGGGCCGTCTGCCACAGGCGCCACAGCTTTCCTCTAATGTAGGGATATTTCACCCGCAAAGGGCTGTATTCGTACCATGAAAATGTAGCTCCGCGGGGACAGCCGCGCGGTTCAAATTCCGGCATATCCGGCCCGCAGGAAGGATAGTCGATCTGCTGGTTCTCCCAGGTAATGATTCCGTTCTTCACAAACACCTTCCAGCTGCATGAGCCTGTACAGTTGACTCCGTGTGTGGTGCGGACGACTTTATCGTGAGACCAGCGCTGGCGGTACATATTCTCCCAATCTCTGTTTTTCTCCTCAAGAATGGACCAGTTCCCGGAATAGCTTTCAACCGGTTTAAAAAAGTTAAGGCCGTATTTTTTCTTCATCGATTACGAACACTCCTTTGCAGAAAACATTCAAGTAATCCCATTATGGATCTACCAGGCTGCGCTTCCCATTAGGGAAACACCTATTGTGCCTCGGGAATTCCCTTGATCTGAATAAAAAACAAAAAAGCTTTCCTCACAGGGAGAAAAGCTCTGTTCTGTCGAAGCAAATTTCAAGGCGGCAGCTCTATTAGGGACTTCCCTCTTTGTTAACCGGGGAACTCCTTACCGGGAATTTCACTACAAATCTGTGTGCTATACTGACAAGTGGAAATGGCTTTGCCGTCCTTTTTTGAGGACGGTACCGTTTCCGCGAGAAATAGAAGGATTATTTATCAGGTGAAACAAATAAATTCTTATATTTTCAAAAAAAACGAGAGGATGAAGCCTCATGCCAGGACCATCACTGCGCCAGCTGCACGCCCATCATGCCATTCATCAGGGCGGGCTTTCCGGTGCTGTAGCCAAGACCGAAGAAGTGGAGGAACTGCTGGAAGCAAAGGAACACGAAGTGGCGCGGCAGGCCGCTGATCATTTGATAGAGTACTGGGAGACGCGGATTCTCAGCCATGCCGACGCAGAAGAGGACGGATTCTATCAGGAAATGGCGGAGAAGAATCCTAACCTGCAGGATACTGTTCTGCGGCTTACACGTGATCATGAATTATTGCGGATCATCGTACAAGATGTGAAAGCACGGCTCGCAGAAGAAGGCCTCACACCTGAGGTTCTTCACCAGTTCCATGCGCTGCTGGTGTTGAATGCCATTCATAGCCGGGAGGAAGAACGTCTTCTGTTTGAGGAAGTGTGACCTCGTTCTGCTGCTGCAGAATCGCACGCAAATCATCTTTGTTGACCAGCAAATCCTGCAGTGTGTATTCATCCAGCACCTGCAGATAGGCTTGAAGGGCTCTGCCCAGCACACCTTTAAGACCACAAACCGGGGAGATCGGGCAGCTGCCGCCTGAGGGATTGAAGCATTCGACAAGATAAAAGTCGTCTTCCATCCGCCGGACGACCTCCCCGATGTTTATATCCCCGGGTTCAAGAGCCAGACGTATGCCTCCCTTCCTTCCTCTTACCGTTTCTATGTATCCCGCCTTACCTAATTCATGCGAGACCTTCATTAAATGATTTTTGGAAATCTGATAAGCATTTGAAATATCCTGTATAGTTGACAGCTCATCCCGCTTGTGCGCTCCAAGATAGATAAGAATCCGTAATGAAAAATCCGTGTACAACGTCAGCCTCATATTTATCTCCGTTCCCTAGGTTTAGTAAGTGATATTTATTACAAATACTATCATAAGTAGTGTCCATTTTGTTAAAGTGGTATTTTAAATATATCTTTTAATTTAAAATGGGTATATATTAATTTTGTAATAATTGAGAGGGGATGAACATTATTTTATCACAACAAACCCGTGACATTGTCAAATCAACAGCGCCAGTCCTGGCAGAACATGGAACAACCATTACAACCGTATTTTACCGGAATTTGTTCGAAGCCCACCCGGAATTACTAAATGTATTTAACCATGCCAACCAGGCGCAAGGCCGCCAGCAGGCGGCACTCGCTAATGCGGTGTACGCAGCGGCTGTCCACATCGATAACCTTGAGAATATTCTGCCGGCGGTAGTCCAGATTGCACACAAGCATGTCAGTCTCGGCATCAAGTCGGAGCATTACCCGATCGTAGGTGAATTTTTGCTGAAGGCTATTAAGGAAGTGCTGGGTGATGCGGCTACGGGTGAGATTCTTACTGCCTGGGAAGAAGCCTACGGTGTCATCGCTGATGCATTTATCGGCGTCGAAGACAGCATGTATAAAGAAGCACGCGAGCAGGAAAACGGCTGGAACTTCTTCAAACCGTTCACCGTTGCCCGTAAAGTACAGGAGAGCGGAAACATTACATCGTTTTATCTGAAGCCGGCAGACGGCTCCAATGTACCGGATTATAAACCGGGCCAGTATATCTCTGTACGCGTCCTGATTCCTGGTGAGAAATACACGATGATCCGCCAATACAGCCTTTCCCAGGCTCCAAAACCTGATGAATTCCGTATCTCCGTAAAACGTGAAGAAGCGAATGACCCTAATGGCGTTGTATCCGTATATCTTCACAATCAGGTCAATGAAGGAGACACCCTTGAGGTCAGTGCCCCTGCCGGTGAATTCTTGCTGGATGCCACCAAAACCACACCCGTTGCGTTCATCTCCGGCGGCGTAGGCATTACACCAATGATAAGTATGTTCGAGACCGTTGCCAATGTGACGCCGGACCGGCCAACGGTCTTCCTGCACTCTGCACGGAACGAAGCGCTCGCCGCTTTCACTCAGGATGTGGAGAAGCATGCAGCCGCCATGAGCAACGTCAAGACCAAAACCTTCTTCTCCGGTGGCCCGGACGGTGTCATTACAGGAGAAACCCTCAAAAATTATGTCGACATTACCGGTGATGCCTATGTTTGCGGTCCGGTGCCCTTTATGGAAGCTATGATCCGTGAGTTGCATGTACTCGGAATGAAGGAAGAACAAATTCATTATGAGTTTTTCGGCCCGGCCCTGCAGCTGGACAATCACTAAATCTATGAGTCTGGTCACCCAGCCTCCTTTCCCGCTTGCGTTAAGCTTTCTGTAAAGATGCCATTCTATGGCAAGTAAGGTTTACAGGAGGGTGCACGATGGAAAAGGCAGCTGTCAATTATGAGAAAATGTATTACGGGTTTCCGGTTATTCTGGTGAGCTTTTATGATGTGGGTGGACTCCCCAACGTGACAACCATCTCTTCCTCATACACGTTGAAGGACATGGTGGTCCTTGGCTTCAGCAGCAAGGGTTATGCCATCCATCAGATTAAAGAGGTCCGTGATTTTGTAATCAATGTGCCGGACCGGTCGATGATTGACGCCATCAGCTATTGCGGATCAACTACCGGTTATGACCTGGGCAAATTTGATAACGTAAATCTGACGCATGTAAAGTCACAATCCGTAAACGCTCCGGTGATCCGGGAGTGTCCAATCTCCATTGAATGTACACTGTCGGATATCATCGAACGGGAGCAGTTCAAAGGCATAACCAATATCCTGGCCCACATCAAAGGCAGATTGGTCGCCAAGGACTATCTGAACGATGATGGCGGGCTGCAATCCTCGGAGTTCGACAATGTGTTCTACATCGGGGATGGACGCCAGAAGGGATTCAGATATATGCAGTAGATTGAAAAAAGCACACGGGCCGCTTCCCGGATCCATTGATCCAGAGGCGGCCCGTGTACTTTTTAACGGGAAAGAAGCCATTTATACAGTACGGCAGCATGATTGTGTACGGAGTCTTTGGCGGCAACACCAACGTAACTTGTTGCTTAATCTTCGTAGCAGTCTTTCGCGCTCCGGCTCCTCCTCCAGTTCCCTGATATAGCGGTCACTGAAGGCCGCAAACCGCTCAGGCATGTGGCGGAACCATTGGCGCAGCTCCGGGCTTGGGGCAATTCCCTTCATCCACTCGCCGATTGCGGCCTCTTGTTGCCAATCCGGCACGACATTGCAGAATCAAAGGGAAAAATCCCATTAATCTCGCCGATCCGGCACGACATCGCAGAATCAAAGGGAAAAATCCTATTAATCTCGCCAATCCGGCTCGACATCGCAGAATCAAAGGGAAAAATCCCATTAATCTCGCCAATCCGGCACGACATCGCAGAATCAAAGGGAAAAATCCCATTAATCTCGCCAATCCGGCACGACATCGCAGAATCAAAGGGAAAAATCCCATTATTGCAGCCGATAGCCTAGTCAATGTACTTCTCCAAGGACGGCCGGTTCTTCACAATCAGCTGCTTGTTTCCCACCAGCTCAATGAGGCCCAAATCCTCGAAGATGGCAAATTTACGGCTGATCGTTTCCCGCGTAACTCCCACATAACTGGCCAGCTCCTCACGGGAGAGAGGCAGCTTAATATGAATGCCGCTGCTGCGCGGTTTGCCGTACTTGTCACTCAGCTCCAGAATCATATAGGCGATGCGGATTTCCGGGTCCTTGGTTGCAAGGCTCTGGGCGAGATTCTCGGTATGGGCCAGTCTTTTGGAGACGGTCTTCAGCAGCTTGATCGTAATATCCGGGTTCTCCGAGATCAGCTGCTCCATATCATTTTTGGTCAGCATGCAAATACTTGTATCGGTCAGGGCATACGCACTGAAATTGCTCAGCTCTTCGCTGTTAAATATATTCAGCTCGCCAAAAAATTCTCCGCTTGTCAGCACATGCAGAATTTGTTCTTTTCCCTGAGGCGTCATTTTTGACAGCTTTACCTGTCCCTGCTGAATGATATACAAGGTGTCTGTTGGCTGCTCTTCAACCAATAGCGCCTGGCCTTTGCCTACTTTCCGGTGTCTGATCATGGCGCTGATCCGCGAGAGCTCCCCATCGCTGAGCGATGCGAAGATAGGCACTTTACGGGTACAGGGCTCCGCAGCGTTCTGGCAGGAATGTTCCAACATTCATATCCCTCCTGGTATCTCTACTGATCTTGAAGCAGGCGCAGCTTCTTAAGAAGCGGCCCCTTTGTCTGGTACAGGTGCAAAATGGGTCGTATCTTCGCCGCAGACCGGGCAGACCCAATCCTCCGGCAGATCTTCAAAGGCCGTGCCCGGTGCAACATCCTCATCCGGATCACCTAACGCCGGGTCGTAAATATACCCGCAAGGTAAACAAATGTATTTTTTCATAGTAGTCATCTCCTTCAAGTTGTTCAATTATATAGATCGAACTAATAATTTTTATATTTTGGGTTTGAACGTGACTCCAGAGAATATTTGGACTTCCGGCCGCTGTTGTCTGCAGATTTCTTGATTTATACCGTTTTATCGGTTGAA
>CAKMKL010000082.1 GCA_927443375.1 uncultured Paenibacillus sp.
CTTCCTTGGTCGGCAGATGTCTTGCCCCTGCGTTGCTGTTCTGCACAATCAGCTCCACCAGTTTCGCGGAGGTCACTCCTTCAATCTGCTTCTCACCGGCCGGTGAGTAAATGTCGGTAATGATTACCTCATCTGCTTCACTGAAGGCCCGGCTGAACGCATCCAGCAGGAAGAATGTGCGGGTATACCGCTGCGGCTGGAAGACGGCAATAATCCGTTTGCCGGTCGCTTTGGCGGCGCTGATCGTAGCCTGAATTTCTGTAGGGTGATGCGCATAGTCATCAATCACCAGAATATCATTGGCTTCGCCAAGCACCTGGAACCGGCGTTTGGCACCGTGGAATTTCACTATAGCGTCAGCGATGGCCTCGAATGCGATCCCTGACTTCAGGCAGGCGATTACAGCTGCCATTGAATTGTACAGATTGTATTTTCCGGGAATGGACAGCTCAATCCGTCCCAGCACTTGCCCGCGGCTGCTCATCGTATAGGAGACCAGCCGGTCGCCCAGCACGATGTCAGTGGCGGTATAGTCCACATCCGGCGAATGAATGCCGTAAGTGATGACATTGCCTTTCACTTCAGACAACAGCGAGCTTGCCGTCTCGTCATCGGCACAGACAATGGCCGTGCCGTCTTCACGAAGCTGATTCATAAACTGGACGTAGGCGGCCTTCAGCTTGCCGAAATCACCGCCATAGTTCTCCAGATGATCCGCTTCAATATTAGTCACAATCGCCAGCCAAGGGTGGTACTGAAGGAAGGATCCGTCGCTTTCATCCGCTTCGGCCACGACGAATTCCCCTTGTCCGGCCTTGGCATTGGTGCCGACATTCATAATTTCCCCGCCGATAATATAAGTCGGGTCCACTCCGCAATCCTCCATAATCAAAGCGATCATCGAGGAGGTGGTTGTTTTGCCGTGCGCCCCTGCAACGGCAACTCCCTTGCGTTCGTTCAGCAGCCGGGCCAGCATTTGGGAACGGTGCAGAACCGGGATTTTGAGACGCTCCGCCTCCACCCACTCCACATTGTCACTTGCCAGCGCCGTAGAGTAAACTACGAGATCCGCACCTTTTACCTGCTCCGCAGTATGTCCGATATAGACCTTGGCACCTTTGGCAATCAGTTTCTCTGTCAATTCCTGAGCTGCCACATCGGAGCCCGTAACCGTATATCCCATCTCAAGCATTACCCGGGCAATCGCGCTCATTCCGTAGCCGCCGATCCCTATAAAATGCACACGTTCAGTAGTATCCAACAGTTCGTCACCAGCCTTTTTCAGAATCGGGTTGCCGCAAAAGCGTACTGCGCACATCGGAGATCAGATACAGCGTGCCGGACACGACCGCAAGATCATTCTCTGACGTGATCGACTGCAGCAGCTGCAGCGCCTTACCCCAATTACGTTCTACTATGATTTCCAAATTTTCTTTGGCATATTTATCCCGCAGACGTTCTGCGATGGCCTGCAGTTCTTCCGCGTCCATTTTCTTCCGGAAATCCGGTTCGGTCAGGATGAGCGTATCCACTATAGGCAGTATATGCTTGAAGTATGACTCATGATGCTTATTTGCCAGCATCCCCATGAGCAAATTTAATTTGCCGTACTTATAGAACTGCGGCAGGCTTTTGGCCAGGCTCTCCGCGCCTTCGGGATTATGTGCCCCGTCGAGTACTATCCGCGGAGAATGGCTTACTTCCTCCAGCCTTCCAGCCCAGAACGTATTCTTAAAGCCTTCCAGCACATCCTCGTCCTCCAGCATGAACGCCATGTATTGACGAAGAACCTCCAGCGTCATCATGGCCCCGGCCGCATTACTCAGCTGATGCTCGCCTTTCATGCCAATGCCAACGTCCAGCGAACGGAACGGGCCTTTAAAGTTAAACCGCTGTATACCATCCTCAATCCCCGTCAGATCATAGCTGAAATCTTCTCCCGCCAGATAGAGGGTTGAGCGGCAGGCTGCCGCTTTGGTCTTAAGCACGGCGATAACTTCGGGCTGGCTCACGCAGCTGACTACAGGAACTCCGGGCTTGATGATTCCGGCTTTCTCACCGGCAATCTTCTCCAGGGTATCTCCCAGCACATCGGTATGATCATGGCCAACATTTGTAATCACGGACACGACTGGCATCACGATGTTCGTTACATCCAGCCTTCCCCCAAGACCCGTCTCCCATACGACTACATCGGGATGCCAGTCGTGTCCGTGA
>CAKMKL010000083.1 GCA_927443375.1 uncultured Paenibacillus sp.
GACCCGGGCAACCTGCACGCCCTTTGCAATATGGCGATTTTCCTGCAGTATGCCGGTGATCAGGACCAGCTTGCCGCTCTGCTGCGGATGCTGGAAACGACTGTGCCTTTTCATCAGGAGCATGTCTTCAAAATGGCTACAACGATGGGCATCCTGGGCAGACACAAAACGGCCTACGGCCATTTCCGCCGTCTGCTGAAGGATGAAGAGGTGGGCGGAGATGCCAGCCTCTATCATTACTGTGCCGCCGCCGCAAGCAACAGCGGGCTCTATAGTGAGGCGCTGCGCTGCTGGAGGCAGGCCGCGAAGCTCGATCCGGAATCAGCGGTGCCGGGATTCTTCCTGTCACAGCTGCAGCAGGCACTGGCTGAAGACCGGGCGATGTCGCCGGTCAGTTATAACTACCAGCTGCCTTTTCAGGAGCAGCTTAAGCAATGGCAAGACAATACCAGCAGCTTCACAGCAGAAGTCCGGAGCAATCCGCTGCTGCGCGCGTCGTTCTTCTGGGCGCTGCGCTACGGTGACTCCGGTACCAAGCTGCAGGTCACAGAGGCGCTCCGCTGGATTGAGGATGAGGAGATGTCCGAAGTGCTGCGGGAACTGCTGGAGCAGGAGCCGCTTCAGGAAGATAAGCTGCAGGAGGCAGCGCTGCTTAGTCTGCAGCGGCTGATCGGCAGCGGTCCGGAGGAGAGCGTGGCTCTCCAAGAAGAGCGGGAGGTAGCACCGGCTCAGTCTCATAAGGGTCTGCCGGAGTGGAAGGAAGACTGGCAGCGGATTGTTGATCATACGCTGGCCGTGATGGACCGGAGATACGATGCCCTTCAGAAGAAGGATGCGGAGAATCTCTGGAAGCAGTTCATCGGCAGCCTGTATCCCGATGTACCCCGCTTCAGCCACACAGAAGGCTGGTGTGCCGCTTTGGAATACTTAACAGCCAAGCTGCACAGCCGTCCGGTGACTTACCGTGAGGTGGCCCAGCGTTATGATGTCTCTGCCTCGATGGTCAGCCGGTATGCACGGCGGATCGACAGCGCGTGCGGCACCTTGAATCTGATCGCGGAGCCGGGAGACTTGTCTCCTTCCACAGAGAAGATATAAGGGCATGAACCGCCGCCCACAAGTAATATAAGCAACCAGGTATAAATGATGCTCGATTCTGCATCCTTATATTGTTCACCGGAAACGCGGATCAGGCTACTTTACAGAAGCCCTCACAGCCGTTTCTTCGAAGTAAATAATCACCCACTTGTAAGGAGGCCAATGTGATGTACAAAACAATTGTAATAGGAACAGGCCCGGCAGGGCTGACTGCCGCAATTTATTTGGCACGTGCCAACCTTAGCCCGCTCGTAATTGAAGGCTTGCAGCCGGGAGGACAACTGACAACGACGACAGAAGTGGAGAACTTTCCGGGCTTTCCTGAAGGCATTCTTGGACCCGATCTGATGGACAACATGCGTAAGCAGGCTGAACGATTCGGGGCAGAGTTCAAGAACGGCTGGGTGGATTCCGTGGATTTCTCGCAGCGGCCCTTCAAAGTAACCGTGGATGGGCTTGGTGTACTGGAGTCGGAGTCGGTCATTATTTCGACCGGTGCTTCCGCCAGATATCTGGGCATCCCCGGCGAGCAGGAGAATGTGGGGCGCGGGGTCAGCACATGCGCTACCTGTGACGGCTTCTTTTTCCGCGGCAAGAAGATTATTGTTGTCGGCGGCGGAGACTCCGCAATGGAGGAAGCCAGCTTCCTGACCCGCTTTGCCTCCAGTGTAACCCTGGTGCACCGCCGCGAGGAGCTGCGCGCTTCGAAGATTATGCAGGACCGGGCGCGTGAGAACAGCAAGGTGGCCTGGGCGCTTAACCGTACACCGCTGGAAGTGACCGTTAGCGACACGGGGGTCAAAGGACTGACTGTGCGCAACAATGAGACAGGTCTGGAAGAACTGCTGGAAGCGGACGGTGTCTTCGTGGCCATCGGTCACACACCGAACACGGCATTCCTGGGCGGTCAGATTACGACGGATGCTAACGGGTATATTGTGGTCAACCCGGGCACGACCGAAACGAACATTCCAGGCGTCTTTGCTTGCGGAGACGTGCAGGATACCCGTTACCGTCAGGCAATCTCCGCAGCCGGAACCGGCTGCATGGCGGCTATGGATGCCGAGAAGTTCCTGGAAGGCACCATGGTGCATGACTGGAGCGAAACGCTGGATAAATGAGGATGAAGACCTGCGTTTATATCCAGCCGTTGACAGAGCATATCCTGGTAGAGTAAATTTAATGTAATTTAATAAGATGCCCACTAGGGGAGCCTGAATTGGCTGAGACGGAAAAAGTGAATTTCCGGACCCTTGAACCTGATCTGGATCATACCAGCGTAGGAAAGTGGAGCCGGACTTTTATTTTGTATAGCCTTCTTTGGCTGTTCCCAGATAAAGCCGCTCCAGGTGGAGCGGCTTTTTTGCTGCATATTCTTATTCAAAGACCACGTGTGAACACACCAATCTGAGGAGGAGAAACAATGCCAGGAACAGTGAAGCAGGACAATGTAAATCTTTCGGGATTTCCGGGGAGCCGTAAAGTTTATGTAGAGGGTTCACGCCCGGACATCCAAGTCCCGATGCGTGAGATTAGTCTTACCCCTACGAGGGGAAGCGCCGGCGAAGAAAATAATGCGCCAGTGCGTGTGTACGATACGAGCGGGTTATATACGGATGACTTTGAACAAACAGATATACGGAAAGGACTGCCGCCTCACCGGATAGCCTGGATTGCAGAACGCGGGGATTCGGAGGAGTACGAGGGAGCAGCCCAGCAGGATGAGGAAAAAGGGAACGCGGCGGCCTGTGTGACAGAGAGCTTTCCGGGATTGCAGCGGCGGCCTTTAAGAGCGCGGCCAGGTTCCAATGTGACCCAGCTGCATTATGCGCGGAAGGGAATCATTACACCGGAGATGGAATATATTGCGATCCGTGAGAACATGAGTCCTGAATTTGTGAGGGATGAGGTAGCTGCCGGACGTGCAATCATCCCTGCTAATCTCAACCACCCGGAAAGTGAGCCCATGATTATCGGCCGTAATTTCCTGGTGAAGATTAATGCCAATATTGGTAATTCCGCAGTTTCCTCCTCCATCGAAGAGGAAGTGGAGAAGATGAGATGGGCCACCCGCTGGGGGGCAGACACGATTATGGATCTCTCCACCGGTAAAAAAATTCATGCCACCCGTGAATGGATTATCCGCAATTCTCCTGTACCGATCGGCACCGTTCCGATTTACCAGGCACTTGAAAAGGTAAACGGCAAAGCTGAAAATTTAACCTGGGAGATTTACCGTGACACCCTCATTGAGCAGGCGGAGCAGGGGGTGGACTACTTTACCATTCATGCCGGAGTGCTGCTGCGCTATATTCCGCTTACGGCCGGACGAATGACCGGGATTGTCTCCCGGGGCGGCTCCATTATGGCTGCATGGTACCTTGCCCATCATCAGGAGAGCTTCTTATATACACATTTCGAGGACATTTGCGAAATTATGAAGACCTATGACATAGCCATTTCGCTGGGCGACGGGCTGCGGCCGGGCTCGATTGCCGATGCCAATGACGAAGCCCAGTTTGCTGAACTGGAAACGCTGGGAGAGCTTACGGAAATCGCCTGGAAGCATGATGTTCAGGTTATGGTAGAGGGTCCCGGTCATGTGCCGATGAATAAAATTAAGGAGAACATGGATAAACAGCTGGATATCTGCCGGGAAGCCCCTTTTTATACACTGGGCCCGTTAACCACGGATATTGCTCCCGGCTATGACCATATCACCTCAGCAATTGGCGCAGCAATGATCGGCTGGTTCGGAACGGCTATGCTCTGTTATGTGACCCCCAAAGAACATCTGGGGCTCCCTGATAAAAATGATGTGCGCGAAGGCGTGATTACCTACAAAATCGCTGCCCATGCAGCCGATCTGGCCAAAGGTCATCCGGGTGCCCAGGACCGTGACAATGCGCTGTCCAAAGCGCGGTTTGAATTCCGCTGGCGCGACCAGTTCCATCTGGCGCTGGATCCGGAGCGGGCGCTGGAGTATCATGATGCGACCCTTCCCGCAGAAGGAGCCAAGACGGCGCATTTCTGTTCGATGTGCGGTCCGAACTTCTGCAGCATGCGGATTTCCCACGGCATTCAGGAATCAATGAACCAGCTCACCTAACAGGTGAAATACCAGGCTGTCTCCTTAGGCTGTAAAAGGCTGAGGGAGACGGCTTTTTTTATCCGGTCCTCTTGTCCGGAGTGTAGCCGCTTCTTTTTAAAACTTAGTGATTGCAATCACTATTCGTTCTAAGGGCCTATGCTAAGCTGTTGTTGAGAAGAATTCTCACTAAAAAAGGAATGGTGCACATGAACAAAGTGCTGAGAATGGATGAATCCATATTCGAGCTGGTAAGCCGGCATCCTGAGGTTACCGACATTATGGTGGAGCTGGGGTTTCATGATATTACGAAGCCGGGGATGCTGCAGACAGCAGGCCGGTTCATGACCCTGTCGAAGGGAATTAAGCTGCGGAGAATGGACCCGGATACCGTGCGGCAGACGTTTAATCGCCATGGTTTTGAGGTTCTTGAATAGAGCAATTAATACCGATAATAAGGAGCGATACCAATGAGTGAACTGATCAATAACCGTGAAGTGGACGTACCGGAACAGACCCGCCGCCAGGCGATGCTGAAGGAGATCATTAAAGAGCTGCACGCCGGTAAAAGTGTAGAGGAAGTCAAAGCGCGTTTTGCTGAAGCAGTGGGCGATGTGACAGTGGCGGAGATTTCGGCTATGGAGCATTCGCTGATGACAGAGGAGGGTATTCCGGTAGCAGAGGTGCAGCGGCTGTGTTCGGTGCATACGGCCATCTTCAAGGGATCGATCGAACAGATTCACCGTTCCGCGAAGCCGGAGGAGCAGCCGGGCCATCCGGTGCATACCTTCAAGCTGGAGAACCGCGAAATCGAGCGGCTGGTGAATTTCCGTCTGGAGCTGCATGCGAGTAAGTTTCTGAAGAATGACAGCGAGGAGATCATCTTTAAGCTGCTGGAGGATCTCAGCCTGCTGCTGGATCTCGACAAGCATTACAGCCGCAAGGAGAATCTGCTGTTCCCTTATCTGGAGAAGTACGGGATTTACGGTCCGACCAAGGTGATGTGGGGCGTCGATGACGGCATCCGGGCCATGATCAAAGCAGCCAAAGCGGCGCTCACCCAATACAGCGGGAATAAGGAAGAGACCAGTGCCCAGTTAGCTGAAATCATCAAGGAAGTAAACGAGATGATCTTTAAGGAAGAGAATATTCTGCTGCCCATGGCGCTCGATAAGCTGACCGAAGACGAATGGGTCAAAATCGCCCGGGAAAGTGACGAGATCGGGTTCTGCCTGACCTCACCAGAGCAGGAGTGGATCCCGGAGCGTGCTGCTGACCCGGAGGGAGCCGCTGTGCAGGAAGAATCCGCAGGCGAAAGCCCGCAGGGCTTTATCCGCTTTGAGACAGGCCTGCTGTCGCTCCATCAGCTGGAGACTGTGCTGAACCATCTGCCGGTGGATTTAACCTTCATTGACGAGAATGACGTTGTCCGCTACTTCTCACATGGTAAAGAACGGATCTTCGCCCGGACCAAGGCCGTTATTGGGCGTACGGTTCAGAACTGTCACCCGCCGCAAAGCGTACATGTGGTGGAGAAGCTGCTGGAGGACTTCAAGGCTGGGCGCAAGGATGCAGAGGATTTCTGGATTGCTATAAAGGATAAGTTTATTTATATCCGTTATTTCGCTGTCCGCGATGAAGCAGGCCGCTACATGGGCACACTGGAATTTACCCAGAATATCGCCCCGATCCGCGCGCTGGAAGGCCAGAAACGGATATTGTCGGAATAAGGTCACAACTCTATAGAAGTGCAAAAGGTGCGATGCAAGACAGGTCGCACCTTTTTGTGCGCTTTTATGACTGGAAGAATTCATTTGGGTTTTAAGAGCCTGACCAGATGAACAAGTCATAGATTTTGGTGGTAGCGCATACAACGTTAATATGACTAGGGAGGGCGCTGCAAGTGTTCCCAGAAGCCTGTCCGGATTTGTTTATTCTGCGCTTAAGACAACGGATACACCCGGGTGTGTCGCCATTCCTTGACCGCAGGGAAGGCTTCTATTATAGTGGGTACGTAGGATTAACTATTTTAGCATAGAAAAAGGTGGCTTGTTACATGTCTGAACTTATCTACGTTGGCGTGGATTTAGGTGGAACCACGATTAAAGTTGGAATCTGCAATGCCGAGGGAACCCTGCTTCACACTTTTGAGGGACCTACGGGGACTGCGGATGGCGTCGATGCCGTTATCGATAATATCGAGAAGTATGTTCGCCAGATTGTGGAAGAATCCCCGTACGCTTGGGAACAGCTTGCCGGTGTAGGAGCAGGCCTGGCCGGATTTACGAATATTCGTGAAGGAATCATCATTCTTGCGCCTAACATAGGATTTAGAGATGTGCCGATCCGTTCTATTCTGGAAGGACGCCTTAACAAGCCTGTCAAAATAGACAATGACGCCAATGTGGCTGCACTGGGCGAGGCCTGGAGCGGCGCAGGACGCGGCATCGAGAATTGTGTCTGCTATACGCTGGGAACCGGTGTCGGCGGCGGGATCATCATTAACGGCAAGGTATACCAGGGCTTCGCCGGTCTGGCCGGAGAGCTTGGCCACATTTCCGTTGTGCCTGATCTGGAAGCCATTCAATGCGGCTGCGGCAATATGGGCTGCCTGGAAACTGTATCCTCTGCTACCGGCATTATCCGCATGGCTAATGATGCTGTAGCGCGCGGAGACCGCACATCGCTCTCCATGGTGGAAAAGATTGCTGCGAAGGAAGTATTTGATGCTGCCAAGGCCGGCGACGAAGTCGCTCTGCGTATCGTTAACCGTGCAGCATTCTACCTGGGTAAATCGATGGCTGCAGTAGCGGCTGTGCTTAATCCGGAAGTATTTATCGTTGGCGGCGGGGTTTCCAAAGCTGGCGACATTCTGTTTGATGAGGTCCGCCGTGTGTTCGCCAAGCTGGCTCCTGAGCCGCTGCAAAAGGGCGTTACCATTGTGCCCGCCGAGCTTGGAAATGATGCGGGGATTATTGGTGCAGCGGGTCTGCTGCTGCGTTCTTAATAGACTGTAATTATTCATATACTATTCTTAGGGAGGGGACGCTTTTATGACCGAATTGGAGCAATCCGGAGCGGCTGGTGCCACCCTGATCATTATTACGGGTATGTCGGGTGCAGGCAAAACCATTGCTGTACAAAGTCTGGAGGACCTGGGGTTCTTCTGTGTCGATAATCTGCCGCCGGTGCTGATTCCGAAGTTCGCCGAGCTGATTGAGCAGTCGAAGGGGAAGATCGCCAAGGTAGCGCTAGTAATTGATTTACGGGGGCGGGAGTTTTTTACGGCTTTATCAGAATCGCTGACCTACATCAAGAACGAGTCAACGATCGGCTTCGAAATTCTGTTCCTGGACGCCACGGATTCCGTACTGGTTCAGCGCTACAAAGAGAGCCGGAGGCATCATCCGCTGGCTCCGAAGGGCATGCCGCTTGACGGCATCCGCCTGGAGCGCCAAATGCTGGACGAACTGAAGAATTCGGCTACTCTCTGTCTGGACACAAGCAGTATGAAGCCTGTACAGCTTAAGGAGAAGATCGTTTCAAGATTTTCTCATCTTGGAAAAAGTACACTCTCCGTTAACATTACTTCGTTCGGATTCAAGTATGGCATTCCGATTGATGCAGACCTCGTGTTTGATGTTCGCTTTTTGCCTAATCCGCATTATGTGGATCAACTGCGGCCCAAGACTGGCCAGGACAGCGATGTCTACGACTATGTAATGAAATGGCCTGAAACGCAAGTTTTTCTGACCAAGCTGCTGGATATGCTTCATTTCCTGATTCCCCAATACCGCAAGGAAGGCAAATCCCAGATTATTATCGGCATCGGCTGTACGGGCGGCAAACACCGTTCAGTAGCCATCGCAGAGTACCTGGGCAAAATGCTGGGAGTCAGTGAGACAGAGACGGTAGCGGTCAGCCATCGGGATTCCGAGCGTGATCGGCATTAACGAGAGAAGGGGTCAATTGTGGCTGAAGAACAAGAGAAACGTCCGCGTATCGTCGTTATGGGCGGGGGTACGGGACTCTCTGTCATGCTTCGCGGGTTGAAGGAGAAGCCGCTCGATATCACAGCTATAGTGACTGTGGCAGATGACGGAGGCAGCTCCGGCATCCTGCGGAGCGAACTGCAGATGCCGCCTCCTGGTGATATCCGCAATGTGCTGACAGCCATGGTGGACGTAGAGCCGCTGATGGCGCAGATTATGAGATACCGCTTCAGCTCCGGAGAAGGACTGGCCGGGCATAGCCTCGGCAACCTGATTCTGGCGGCCCTTACGGACATCTCCGGTGATTTTGTCACCGCTGTCCGTGAGCTTAGCCGGGTATTCGCCGTCCGCGGACGGGTACTGCCCGCTGCGGGGGAGGCCGTGGTGCTGCATGCTGAAATGTCTGATGGTGCCATTATTACCGGAGAGTCCAAAATACCGGAAGCCGGAGGCCGGATCAAACGCGTCTTTTTGGAGCCGGCTGATGTGGAACCGCTGCCGGAGGCGCTCGAGGCGATCCGGAATGCGGACGCCATTCTTTGCGGGCCAGGCAGCTTGTATACGAGTATTCTGCCCAATCTGCTCGTGCCGAAGCTGGCAGAAGCTGTTGTAGAGTCCAAAGCAATCAAAATCTTTGTCTGCAATGTGATGACTCAGCCTGGAGAGACAGACAATTACACTGTAAGCGACCACCTTCAAGCCGTGTATGATCATATCGGCCTGCATTTGTTCGATTATGTCATTGTCAACGACGGAGAGATTCCGGAGCAGGTGCAGGTCAAATATGCTGAAAAGGGCGCACGCCCCGTACTGCTTGACCGTGATGCGCTCGACGGCAACGGATACAAGGTTATTGCGGATAAGCTCGTATTATTCAAAACCTATTTAAGGCATGATACCGATAAGCTCAGTCATCATATCTACCAGCTGGTAGAGGACTGGATATCCAGATAGTTTCACGGTTTAATGAACATGAAAGAGGTGAGCCCCTTGTCTTTTGCGGCCCTTACCAAAAAAGAGCTGACGATGGTGGAGAGCCAGCCATGCTGCGAGAAGGCAGAGATGTCAGCGCTGATCCGGATGAACGGTTCTGTGCAGCTTTCGAGCAAAAAGGTGGTTCTTGACATCTCGACGGAGAACGCCGCGATTGCAAGGCGGGTATATTCTTTGCTTAAGAAATATTACCAGGTCCATATCGAGCTGCTCGTGCGTAAAAAAATGCGTTTGAAGAAGAATAACGTCTATATTGTCCGAATTCCCAACCGCGTGCAGGAAATCCTGAAGGACCTGCGGATTGTCTCCGAAGGCTTCATCTTTACCGATGGGATCGATGAGGAGATCGTCGGGAAGAACTGCTGCAAACGGGCATACCTCCGCGGAGCTTTTATGGCCGGCGGATCGGTGAACAATCCCGAGGGTTCGTCCTACCATTTGGAAATCGCTTCCATGTATGAAGAGCACTGCAAAGCACTGGTGGAGCTGGCTGGTGAATTTCACCTGAACGCCCGCTGCATAGAGCGTAAGAAAGGCTTTATTCTATACATTAAGGAAGGCGAGAAGATCATCGAGTTCCTGAGCCTGATCGGTGCGCATCAAGCGCTGTTCAAGTTTGAGGATGTGCGGATTATGCGCGATATGCGCAATTCCGTGAACCGGATCGTCAACTGCGAAACGGCTAACCTGAACAAAACGATCAGCGCTGCGGTACGGCAGATCGAGAACATTAAGCTGCTGCAGCGTGAGGTGGGTCTGGAGAGTCTGCCGGATAAGCTCCGCGAGGTTGCGGAAATCAGACTGGCACATCCGGATATTAACCTCAAGGAAGTGGGCGAAATGCTCAAGGGAACGGTCAGTAAATCGGGAGTAAATCACCGTTTGCGCAAAATTGATGAGCTGGCGGATAAAGTCCGCGGAGGCTGATTATTTTTTTTCTAGTGTGGATGCGGTTATAATGATATAATATTATAAAATTAATGTGAAATTTTTGGGCAGATCTCAAATAGGGGGTAAGCGTTTCATGACAAAGCACCCGGTAGTTGTACGGTTGAAGACGGGGCTCCACGCTCGGCCGGCAGCATTGTTCGTGCAGGAAGCCAACAAGTTTTCGTCGGAGATTTTCGTGGAAAAAGACGATAAAAAGGTTAACGCCAAAAGCATCATGGGCATTATGAGCCTGGCGATCAGTTCCGGCACGGAGATTTATATTAGCGCGGATGGCGCCGATGCGGATCAAGCTGTAACCGCTTTGACAAGTCTTGTTAGTAAGGAAGAACTGGAGAACCAATAAGATTCTGGCCAGACTTTCTTATTCTGTATGACAAAAAGCCCTTCGGGGCTTTTTTTTATTTGCCCAGGTATGCCAGACAACAGGTTTAAGAAAAATAATAATTAAAAATTAAGTTTTGGAAGTGCTGCAACAGATGCAACTTTTACCAAACAGGCCCGTCTAGAGGGTAATAAACATTAATAAGAATGGAAAGGGGATAACAAGCATGAAGAAATGGGGCAAATCATTCGGAGCGGTGTTGCTGGCAGGAAGTTTGATTGTAGGGGGAATGGGGCTTAGCGGAGTGTTTAAAGGTCCTGAAAAGGCTTACGCGGCTGAGGATATCCAAAGAAATATTGTCAGCGTAACAGGCAAGGGCGAACTGGCCATCAAGCCGGATATCGTATATCTGTCGATCGGTGTGACTTCGTCTGCAGCAACGGCACAGGAAGCGCAAAAGGCTAACGGAACCAAAATCACTAAGCTGACCTCTTTGCTCAAGACCACCTGGGGCATTGCCGACAAGGATATCCAGAGCACACAATTCAGCGTACAGCCTAACTACACCTACAGTGAAAAAGACGGACAACAGGTGAAAGGTTATATCGCTCAGCACACCCTGCAGGTAGCTTACCGTGATCTGGTAAAAGTCGGCGCACTGCTGGATGCTGCTTCAACAGCGGGTGCGAACAACATCGGCAATGCACAGTTTGCGATCGAAGATCCTTCGGCATTTGAAGCTCAGGTCATTGAAAAAGCGATGGCTAACGCCGATGCAAAAGCGGCCGCAATTGCCAAAGCAGCTAAGCGCAGTCTCGGTTCGGTTGTTACGGTTATCCAAAACGATGACGGCAACAACCCGGTCATTTACATGGAGAATGCAGCCATGAGCAAAGCAAGTGCGGATGCAGCCGGCGGCACTTCTGTAGAGCCTGGTGAAGTTAAGGTTTCCACACAGCTTAACGTTGTTTACGAACTGAAATAAGAAACAGAATATTGGAGGCTCTGCTCCAGCCGTTACGGCGCAGCAGGGCCTCTTTTTCAGCGGGATTAGACCCTGGTGAGATAAGAAATCTCTCATTTTGTTTAAAGAAATGTAACAAGACCCTTTAAAATGGCTAAGAAAGCTTAAGAAACTGTAAGCGTCATTGTAACAATAGCGGCAGCTGCTGCCACTATAATAGTAAGAGCGGCTGGGACAGTATAGTTCCTGGTCTTACCGAATTACACAAAATTAATCATCGTGCCGGCGGAAGGGGAAATCACTCATGAATAAGATATCGAAGGAACAAGCCCGTAAATGGGGTACGGGAATGATAGCAGCAGGTTTGCTGCTTGGCGGAGGCATATTGCCGGCCGGGACCAGTCAGGCTGCAGCGGCAAAACAGGTAGCTAAGGCGGAGCAATCGCAGGTTGTCTTGAAGTGGAACGGAAGCATCACACAGCAGACCGGGATTTATAGCGGTGGCAAGGTATGGGTACCTGTCAGCTTCCTGCGTGATAGCCTGAACATGCCAGTGTCATATGATAAAGCAGACAAGATTTACTCAATTGGTAAAGGAAACACATTGACCAAGCTGATGGTTTCGGATTACGGCATTTCCATTTCAGTGAATAACTATTTCCTTGGAGATTATGAAGGGAAAAACATAAATAACCGCCTGTATGTTCCTTTCGACCTGCTGACCGATTATCTCGGGTATAAGGTCGATTGGAATGCGCCTTCCGGACGGCTCAATGTAATGAAGCAGGTGCAGAATGCGATCACTATTAAGACGGAGAGCTACATTAAGGAACGGGAAGATGCGCCGATTAAGCTCAATTATCCGCAGGTGAGCGGCCTGGCGAATGCGGAAGCCCAGAAAACCATCAATGATACGATTAAACAGACGATCCTAAAGTATGCGGCAGATGCCGAGAGTCAAATCGCGAACAAATCAGAGGATGACCGGCCGTACGAATTTGAAGGCGGCTATGTCGTTACCTATAATCAGAACGGTGTACTCAGCCTTGTCACACAGCAATACGGCTATACCGGCGGTGCGCATGGGATGACCTACCGCAATGCCTTCACCTTCTCGCTGAAGGATGGCAAACGTCTCCTGCTGGGAGACCTGTTCGGTGCCAATCCTAACTATAAAAAAGAGCTGAACGCTAAGCTGACCAAGCTTATCAAAGCGGATGGAGGCTATCTCGGCGGATTCACCGGGCTGAATACCGAGAAGTATTTTTATTTGAAGGAAGGCAAGGTAGTGTTATTCTTCCAGTTATATGAGTATACAGCTTATGCTGCCGGGTTCCCTCAATTTACCTTCACCTTTAAGGAAATACTGCCGGATGGAAGCAGTCCGTTTGCAGCGCTGAAGTAACGGTAATCAGAAGCTCCGCCAATGCGGGTTATGGGTACCCCGCCGTTCCCCGGTGCCCGCTCCATTCATAAGCTAAACAAAGAAAGCAGCTTATGGATGGAGGGAAATATGATGAGCTATCAGTACACCGCTATTGGTGATTCCCTGACGACGGGGTTTGGAGCACTGCCCGGTAACGGATTTGTTCCGGTTTACCGCAGGATGGCGGAGGCCCGTCTGCGTACGTCCATCCGCGTAACCAATTTAGGCGTAAATGGGCTGACAACAGAAGGACTGGAGCAGCGTCTTAAGGCGGATTACAACTTCCGGCTGGCGGTCAGCGATGCGGACCTGATTACGATATCGATCGGCGGCAATGATCTGATCAAGGCCGCTAAGGCGGCAGGCACCCGACCTGGTGATCTGTCACCGCTGCTTCAGAAAGCACTGCACAATTGCAAAAGGAACATCAGCGACATTATGAGCACGTTATCACAGCTCAAGGCAGGTATGCCGAGGCCCTATATCATCCGCATTGTCGGACTGTACAATCCTTATCCGCAAGTCGATGAAGCTACGGAATGGGTCCGGCAATTCAACCGGTATACTTCAGGCTACAGCAGCCGGGTCTGCGGATTTGCCTCCATCTATAGTGAGTTTGCCGGCAATGAGCGCGGCTTGTTGTTTATTGATCATATTCACCCGAATGGGAAGGGGTACCGGGTTATTGCCGACAAACTGGATGGCCTTGGGTATGGCCGTTTGGGATAGGTTTTCTTAATCTATAGGCGTCAATCCATAGACTGCACAAAAAAGGCTGCCGGGACCGCTATGGGTCCCGGCAGCCTTTTGGCTGTTGCTTCTGTTATACGCCTGTAGGTAATGTCTTCTCGATAACCTTATCGACAATACCATATTCAGCTGCTTCAGCAGCAGTCATGAAGTAATCGCGGTCTGTATCCTTCTCGATCCGTTCCAGCGGCTGGCCGGTACGTTCGGATAGGATGCGGTTCAGCTTGTCGCGCAGCTTGAGGATGCGGCGGGCACGGATTTCGATATCCGTAGCCTGGCCTTGGGCACCGCCCAGAGGCTGGTGAATCATAATTTCGCTGTTTGGCAGTGCAAAACGTTTGCCCTTGGCACCGGCGTTCAGCAGGAAGGCTCCCATGGAAGCGGCCATGCCCACGCAGATGGTGGAAACATCCGGTTTAATGTACTGCATTGTATCAAATATAGCCATGCCTGCCGTGATGGAACCGCCGGGGCTGTTCACATACAGGTGAATATCCTTATCCGGATCTTCAGCAGCCAGGAATAGCATTTGTGCGATGATGGAATTGGCAACCACGTCATTGACCTCTGTTCCAAGGAAAATGATGCGGTCCTTCAGCAGGCGGGAATAGATGTCATAAGCGCGCTCGCCGCGATTGCTCTGTTCTACTACCATAGGGATATAACTCACGTGGAAAACCTCCTTGAATTGGCTATTCGAATGTGTTCATTTTTACTGTTACCGTATTAACCACATGATAAACAAATTCAAACAAAAAGTCAAAGAAAGTCAAACTTAGTTTCAAAAAAAAAGAGCCATCAAGTGGCTCTTTGGTTAATTAACAGTATGACGACTGCTAAATTATGTACAAATAAGTAAATAATGGCGCGCCCGCCAAGAATCGAACTTGGATCTCAGGCTTCGGAGGCCTACGTCATATCCATTGGACCACGGGCGCAACAGAAATTATTATAATACATTTATTGTACAAATGCAATGGATCAGCGTCAGTGTTCAGAAAATATCTTTGCCGGCATACAGCGACAAAGTCTGGCCCTGCCAGAAACAGGCCTAGACCGGGCATTTCTGTGCCTTCAACCCTGCTCCCGGGTCTTTCCATGCCTTGTTAGATGTATAAGATGAACAGTGGTTGAGAATTATACTCTCGGATGACTTGCACTCCGCGTAATATTTGGTTAGAATATGAGTGGGACTTAAAAAGTTAACCCGGGACGTTTTGAGACCACGAACAAGGGAATAGAGAAAGACGAAGTTGCAGGAGTGAAAGCATGCGCAATTTATTGGAAATCCAAAAGCAGCTTCTGCCGGATCTCATGGAAACCCTTAAGAGACGTTACACGATTCTACATCAGATCATGCTGTCCGATATTATTGGGCGTAGAACGCTGGCTGCCTCGCTGGATATGACCGAGCGTGTGCTGCGTGCCGAGACGGATCTTCTGAAATCGCAAGGGCTCATTGAGATCGAGAGTGTCGGCATGCGTATTAGCGATGCCGGTCGCAGAACGCTTGACCTGCTGGAGCCGATCGCCAAGAGTCTGTTTGGCCTGGATGATCTGGAAGAGAAGATTCGCTCAACGTATGGTCTTAATAAAGTAATTATTGTGCCCGGTGATTGCGAGACATCGCCGTTCACGAAGCGTGAGCTTGGGCGTGCAGGTGCGAAGGCATTTCTCGGAGTGCTGCGCAGCGACGATACCATTGCCGTAACAGGCGGCTCTACTTTGGCTGAGATGGCCGATCAGCTGACCTTGCCCTTATCCCTTTCCTATAAGAATGCATGGGTTGTCCCTGCACGCGGAGGACTTGGAGAGAGTATGGAAATTCAGGCGAATACGATTGCTTCAACGATGGCTAAACGGATCGGAGCGAATTACCGTCTGCTGCATGTGCCTGATCTGCTCAGTGAGGATGCCTACCAGTCTCTGGGTCATGACTCGAACATTGGGGAGATCGTGCAAATCATCCGCAGATCGCGTATTATTGTTCATGGAATCGGCGATGCCATTGAAATGACCCGCCGCCGCAAGCTGGATGAGACGACAGTCTCAGAAATTCAGGCAGAAGGCGCGGTTGCCGAATCGTTCGGCTATTATTTTAACGAAGCTGGCCAGGTGGTCCATACCATGCTTACGATGGGGCTCCGCCTAGAGGATATTATCCGCACGGAAGTTGTAGTCGGTATAGCAGGGGGCAAACGCAAGGCCAAAGCAATCCACGCAATGCTGCGATTCGGGCAAGAGGACATTCTTATTACAGATGAGGCTGCTGCCGTCGAAATCGGCAAAGAAATCGACAAACAGTTGCAGCAAGTTCTATAGCTTCCAGGATATGGGGAGCGCCCGCAGTTATTTTGCATTATACTTAACATTGTTGTCTTGACGAGCTTAACGGCTTGTCTTGAATAAATAAAACGAAATCTAGGAGGAACTATTCAATGAGTGTAAAAGTTGGTATTAACGGTTTTGGACGTATTGGACGCCTTGCATTCCGCCGTATTCAAAATGTAGAAGGTATCGAAGTGGTAGCAATCAACGACCTGACTGACGCTAAGATGCTTGCTCATTTGCTTAAATATGATACAACTCAAGGTAAATTCCAAGGTGAAGTTGAAGTTCATGACGGCTTCTTCAAAGTAAACGGCAAAGACGTTAAGGTTCTGGCTAACCGCAACCCTGAAGAACTTCCTTGGGGAGAGCTTGGCGTAGACATCGTTCTGGAATGCACAGGTTTCTTCACAACTAAAGAAGCTGCTGAGAAACACCTTAAAGGCGGAGCTAAAAAAGTAGTTATCTCTGCTCCAGCTACAGGCGACATGAAAACTGTTGTTTACAACGTAAACGATGACATCCTTGATGGTTCCGAAACAGTTATCTCCGGCGCATCTTGCACAACTAACTGCTTGGCTCCAATGGCAAAAGTCCTGAACGACAAGTTCGGTATCGTTGAAGGCCTGATGACTACTATCCACGCTTACACAGGTGACCAGAATACTCTTGATGCTCCACACGCAAAAGGCGACTTCAGACGTGCCCGCGCTGCTGCTGAGAACATCATCCCTAACACTACCGGTGCTGCAAAAGCAATCGGTCTGGTTATCCCAGAACTGAAAGGCAAACTTGACGGTGCAGCACAACGTGTGCCTGTAGCGACTGGTTCCCTGACTGAGCTGGTAACTGTTCTGGATAAGAGCGTTACTGTTGAAGAAATCAACGCAGCGATGAAAGAAGCTTCCGATCCAGAAACTTACGGCTACACTGAAGATGAAATCGTATCTTCTGACATCAAGGGTATGACTTTCGGTTCCCTGTTTGATGCAACACAAACTAAAGTCCTGACTGTTGGCGACAAACAACTGGTTAAAACCGTTGCTTGGTATGACAATGAAATGTCCTACACTGCACAACTCGTTCGTACTTTGGAAAAATTCGCTAAACTTGCTCAATAAGATCGTTTTAATATAAGCAGCATCTATAGAGCGGAAACAGAACTTCCTTGTTTCCGCTCTTTCTAAATGGAATCATGATGAACCAATTTTGGGTGTGGAGGAAAACTAATCATGAACAAAAAAAGCGTCCGTGATGTAGAAGTAACAGGCAAACGCGTATTCGTACGCGTCGATTTCAATGTGCCAGTGGAAGACGGTAAAATCACTGATGATACCCGTATCCGCGAAACACTTCCAACGATTAAATACCTGATCGAGAACGGTGCAAAGGTCATTCTGGCCAGCCACATGGGCCGTCCGAAGGGTCAATTCGTTGATTCCATGCGCCTTACTGGTGCTGCTGTTCGTTTGTCCGAGCTGCTCGGCAAACCGGTAGCCAAAGCCGATGAAGCTGTGGGTGATGCAGTGAAAGCGCAAATCGCTGAACTGAACAATGGCGATGTGCTCGTGCTTGAGAATGTCCGTTTCTATCCGGGTGAAGAAAAGAACGATCCTGAACTGGCTAAGCAGTTCGCAGAACTGGCTGACCTGTTCGTTAACGACGCATTCGGCGCGGCTCACCGTGCACATGCTTCGACTGAAGGTATCGCTCACCTCCTGCCGGCTGTATCGGGCCTACTGATGGAGAAAGAATTGTCCGTACTGGGCAAGGCTCTTTCGAACCCTGAGCGTCCTTTCACTGCCATCATCGGCGGTTCCAAGGTTAAGGACAAAATCGACTTATCGATACGGGTCAGATCCTGGTATACGATCCGGCCTGCGCCGATGTTAAGGTGACCCACTTCCGAGTTGCCCATTTGTCCTTCAGGCAGACCTACAGCTTCACCGCAAGCAGTAAGCGTAGTGTTCGGATATTGTTTCAGGTAACGGTCATAGTTGGGCTTGTTAGCCTGGGCAACCGCGTTGCCTTCAGCTGTATTCCGCAATCCGAAACCGTCCATGATGATTAATGCTACAGGTTTTGGAGCTGACATCCTTATTTCGCCCCCTCAACGAGTGAAACGAAGGAAGCAGGCTGCAGGCTGGCACCGCCGACAAGAGCGCCGTCGATGTCGCTTTGACTCATGTACTCCGTTACGTTCTCAGGCTTCACACTGCCGCCGTATTGAATGCGTACAGCTTCAGCTGTTGCTTCATCGTACAGGCCTTTTACAAGGGTACGGATGTAAGCAATAACTTCGTTGGCATCTTGGGAAGTAGAGGATTTACCTGTTCCGATAGCCCAGATAGGCTCATAAGCAATAACCACTTGAGCTGCTTGTTCAGCACTCAGACCGGCAAATGCCGCCTCGGTTTGAACTTTGCAGACATCCTTAGTCTGGTCAGCTTCACGCTCTTCGAGCTTTTCGCCGACACATACGATAGGAGTAATGCCGTGGCGGAAGGCCGCATGCATTTTTTTGTTCACAATTTCATCCGTTTCGCCGAAATAAGCACGACGCTCGGAATGGCCGATGATCACGTAGTCTACCCCAAGATCCTTCAGCATTACGCCGCTGATCTCGCCTGTATAAGCGCCGTTATCTTCGAAGTGCAGGTTCTGTGCACCGATTTTGATGCTTGTTCCTTTAACCGCTGCAACCAGAGCAGGCAGGTTAGTAAAAGGAGCGCAAATGACAGTTTCAACGCCTTCTACTTCTGCTTGGCCTTTAATTTCAGCGATGAAACCTTCGGCTTCCGGAACGGTTTTGAACATTTTCCAGTTGCCCGCAATAATAGGTGTTCTGCTCATAATCTTGAATTGCCTCCTTCTTCGCGTCTTACTTGTCGTTCAGTGCCTCTACGCCAGGAAGTGCCTTACCTTCCATGAACTCCAGGGATGCACCGCCGCCTGTGGAGATGTGATCCATTTGGTCAGCCAGGTGGAATTTCTCAGCTGCAGCTGCGGAATCTCCGCCGCCGATCACAGTATAACCCTCAGTTGTTGCGCAAGCCTTCGCTACGGCAATTGTACCTTCAGCAAAGATGTCGATTTCGAACACGCCCATAGGACCGTTCCAGACAACCAGCTTGGAGTTTTTGATAATATCAGCATAGATTTCACGAGTCTTAGGACCGATGTCCAGACCTTCCCAGCCCGCAGGAATTTCAGTTACATCTACAATTTTGGTGTTGGCATCTGCGCCGAACTTGTCAGCAACTACAACGTCAACCGGAAGCACGAAGTTTTTGCCCAATTTCTCAGCTTTCTCAATGAATCCGAGAGCAGCATCAATTTTATCGTTGTCTACCAGCGAGTTGCCGATTTCATAACCTTGAGCTTTGGTGAATGTATAGGAAAGGCCGCCGCCGATCAGAACATTGTCAGCCAGGTTCAAAAGGTTGTCGATAACGTCGATTTTGTCCTTAACCTTGGAACCGCCGATGATGGCAGTGAAAGGACGCTCAGGGTTCGAAAGAGCCTTGCCCAGTACGGACAATTCTTTCTCCAT
>CAKMKL010000084.1 GCA_927443375.1 uncultured Paenibacillus sp.
TTGGAGTCCGGCCGTCAGCGGGCCAAACGAGCAAATCAATGGGATTATTCCCTTTGTTTCTGCCGTCAGCGGGCCAAACGAGTAAATCAATGGGATTATTCCCTTTGTTTCTGCCGTCAGCGGGCCAAACCCGCCGCCCCCTATCCGGCCGGACTCCAAGGCCTTTATACCGCCGCTTCCGCCGCAGTTAGAGGCCAGAACACGTGCTGAGATCAAACAAAGAGGCTGTCTCCGCCATTGATGAATGGGGAGACAGCCTCTAATTATTCAGCCTTATTTAGCGGGCTGGAACGAGCTTTTCAGCGAAACGACCAGATTGAACACAGGATGTCCAGGGGTCGAATATTTGCTGTCCACGTTGAAGTAACCGTGGCGGAAGAATTGGAACTTGTCCTGTGGCACGCTGTCCTTCAGCCCCGGTTCCACGAAGCCCTGCAGGATCTCGATGGATTTTGGGTTGAGCTGATCCAGGAAGCTTGGCTCCGGCTTGTCGGCGGATGGCTCAAGACCTTCAACTTCGGCCTCTGCATCGGCTTCTTCAGCGGAAATCAGCGGCTCGTAGAGGCGGAATTCCGCCGGAACGGCCTGACTGGCATCCACCCAGTGCAGGGTACCCTTGACTTTACGGCCGGTAAATCCGCTGCCGCTCCGCGTCTCCGGATCATACGTGCAGTGCAGCTCCACAACTTCACCGTTCTCGTCTTTAATGAACTCGTTGCACTTGATGAAATAGGCATTCTTCAGGCGCACTTCGTTGCCCGGGAACAGGCGGAAATATTTGTTCGGCGGAATCTCCATGAAATCATCACGCTCAATATAGATTTCCCGGGAGAACGGAATCTGGCGGTTGCCCATTTCAGGATTCTCCACATTATTCTCAATCTCAAAATATTCCGTCTGCCCTTCCGGATAATTCGTGATAACCACCTTCAGCGGCCGCAGCACGGCCATCGTCCGGGGCACGGTCAGCTTCAGATCCTCACGGATGAAATGCTCCAGCATCTGCAGGTCCACAAGGCCCTGGCTTTTGGAAATGCCAGTCTCATGCACGAAGCTGCGGATGGCTTCCGGAGTATATCCCCGGCGGCGCAGTCCGGAAATGGTCGGCATGCGGGGATCATCCCATCCGTCCACATGGCCTTCATCCACGAGCAGCTTCAGCTTGCGTTTGCTTGTTACCGTCTGGGCGAGGTTCAGGCGCCCAAATTCGTATTGATGCGGCACAGCCGGCATCTCACATTCAGCAATAACCCAGTCATAGAACGGGCGCTGATCCTCGAACTCCAGGGAACACAGAGAGTGAGTCACACTTTCAATCGCATCCTCCAGCGGATGTGCGAAGGTATACATTGGATAAATGCACCAGGTATCGCCTGTATTATGGTGGTGGGAGTGCGAAATCCGGTAAATCACCGGGTCACGCAGATTGATATTAGGCGAAGCCATGTCGATCTTGGCGCGCAGCACCTTCTCGCCGTCCTTGAACTCGCCTGCACGCATGCGCCGGAACAAATCCAGGCTCTCTTCGCTGCTTCGCTCACGGTACGGGCTGTTCTTGCCGGGCTCCGTCAATGTGCCGCGAAGCTCACGGATCTGATCGGCCGAGAGGTCATCCACATAGGCTTTACCCTTACGGATCAGCAGTTCGGCGCGTTCGTACATTTCCCCGAAATAATCGGAAGCAAACCGCAGCTCATCCCATTCGTAACCGAGCCACTTCACGTCTTCCTGAATAGAATTTACATATTCCGTATCCTCTTTCAGCGGATTTGTATCGTCGAAGCGCAAATTGGTCTTGCCGCCGAATTCATCAGCCAGTGTAAAGTTAATCCAGATCGCCTTGGCATGTCCGATATGTAAATAACCGTTCGGCTCCGGCGGAAAGCGGGTGACCACTTCCTTTACTTTACCTGAGCTCAAATCTTCGGTAATGACATTCTTGATGAAATTGGAGGGTGTTCCACGGTTCTCCACAGCTATCAACCTCTCGTTCTGTAATATTACTTCTTCCTTGTATGAACATGTTTCCTATTAATATACCCGTTAACGGTAGAATGATCAATGAAATGGGGAATTAAGCCATCCCGGATAGCCCTTTGACTTCCCTCAAGGCGATGGAGTAGCATGGAAATCATAAAGCTTTGTCATTCATCTGCTAATTTATACTTTCTGATATTTTAAAAGGGGGACTTATCGCAATGAAGCCAATTAAGCTGCCCAAAGAGCAGCGCGACCTGATTACAGAAAATATCCGTGCCTACTTCGAAGCCGAACGCGGAGAGACGATCGGCCATCTCGCTGCGGATAACCTGCTGGAATTCTTCCTGAAAGAGCTGGGACCGGCCATCTATAACGGCGCGCTCAGCGACTGCCGCACCCTGGCAGTACAGCGGATGCAGTCACTGGAGGAGGACATTTACGCGCTCGAATGGAAAAAGCGTTAAGCACCATACCGGCCTTGTGCCGTACAAGGAGGCAGCCGCATGTTTAATTATGTGATTGATGATGAGCTTGTGCTGAAGCTGCTGATGCCGGAGCATGCCCGCCAGATGTTCGCCCTGGTCGAACGCTCGCGGCTGCGGCTGCGGCAATGGCTGCCTTGGGTCGACGCAGTAACCGAACAAGCCCATATCGCATCATTTATTCAAAATGCCGTCAAGCAAGGCAGCGAAAACGGCGGCTTCACCGCCGGACTGTGGGTCCGGGATGAGCTGGCCGGCATTATCGGCTATCATCAGATCGACTGGCAGAGCCGTTCGGTCGGCATCGGCTACTGGCTGGGCGAAGGCTACGAGGGTAATGGCTACATGACCAGCGCCTGCCGGGTTTTCATTGACTACGCCCTGCTGGAAATGGAGCTGAACCGGATCGAAATCCGCTGTGCCACCGGCAATAAAGCAAGCCGGGCGATCCCCGAGCGGCTCGGCTTTGTGTTCGAAGGTGTCCTGCGCCAGGCTGAAAAGCTGCCGGGCGGCTATGTGAACCACGCTGTATATGGCCTGCTGCGCAGTGAGTGGAAGCTGCTCGGCTAAGCAGCGCACAAAAAATGCCTGGAGGCTCTGTCACTCCAGGCATTTTTGATTTCCTGACAGACCTCAGGAATCAGCTGCCTCTGGCCTAACTCTCTTCTGTACCCAGCCATCTCCGGAACTTTTCCCGGGTTACTAACGACAGAGCTTCCAGCTGCGAGAGTTCGGGCAAACCGGATCGGTCCGTACGCCCGTGCTCCATCAGGTACAGTACCCGTCTGACCGGAAAGCTGCCTGCACCGGACTCCCGCTTAACGATCACGTCACCTGCAGCAATCACGCCCTCACGCAGTACCCGGAAATAGAAGCCGCTGTACCCCGTAGCCAGCACCCGGGCCGGCATGTCGGCCGGACCATGCTTCTGAGAGAGCTTGAAGCATGGGAACCGGGGCTGGCTGACCTGCAGCAGGCAGGAGCCGATCTCGTATATATCCCCGATGCAGACCTCCGTCTCCAGCAGGCCGCTGACTGTAAGATTCTCACCGAAGGCGGAATACTCCAGCTTCTTGCCCAGCTGCTCTTCCCAGTAAGCATAATGCTCAACCGGATACACACAAACCGCTTTGTCCGGACCGCCGTGGTTGACCAGATCAGCCTGTCCATCCCCGTCGAAACCCCCGGTATGCAGATGGACCGGCCCCCTCGCGGGCAGCTTGTAAATCCCCGTTTCCAGTGGCTTACCACGGTAGTCCACCTTTACCGGCTTACCCACATTAAGCGAAACGACTTCCATCCTCATTCCCTCCAGTCAGCATACAGCACATAAAGACTTCATCCACATAATGTCCGCTGAGATAGAACTCATCCTTCAGCCGGCCCTCCTCGTGAAACCCGCATTTGCGGTAAAAGGCTAAGGCTGGCTCATTACTCGACAGCACCCGCAGACGGAGCTTGCGGATTCCGTGCGCTGCCGCATGACGTTTGATAGCTTGGATCAGCATGCCGCCAATGCCCTGCCGCTGAAACCGGGGATGCACGGCGATATTCACCTCACACACATGCCGGTTGCTCTCCATTCCGCTCGGGCAGCCAAAACCGACATATCCGCACAGCACCCCTTCCTGCAGGGCGACCAGCTGGGAGCCTGGCGGCGCATGCAGCAGATAATCCTCACGCGAACGCCACATCAAAGGGCCGGGCGTCGTATCCTCCGTCCAGATCATGTTGTCCAGCACGATCAGCTCCCGGGCATCCTTGATTTCGGAGGGCCGGATCGTAAGCGGTCCTCCATTAATTTGTTGCATAGCTCTACCACCCCTTGCCTTACCTTTAAAATATCTCTAGGTTCACCATTCCGCAGTTCATTCCATTTGCATCCATTATACCGTATTTTGTTCCAGTGTACGGGCTGAACGGTTGACATATGCATGGACGATAAAGAAAGCTACCGCCAGTACTGCCATTCCGCACGCGAGCCAGGCGGTGGGCGCAAGCCCGCCGGTATCATACAGGCTGCCCATTAGATACGGCCCGATAACTCTGCCGGCTGCACCGATGCCCCCGCTGAGGCCTAAATAGAAAGGGGCATTCCGGCCGGCATAATCCGAGATAAAGGCCGGGGTTGCGGGTGAGATCAGCATCTCGCCCAGCGTTGCCAGCACCATCGCCAGCACCATGCCGGGATAACTCGGCATTAACAGAATAACTGCGTATCCGCTCAAATAAAACACGGCACTTGCCGTCATCTGGGCGGTTGAGGTTCCGGCAAACCAGCGTTTGATGAGGCTGACCAGCGGCTGGGCGGCAAAGATCAGGATACCGTTGAGCGTCCATAAAAAGCTGTACAGGCTTTTGGACCAGCCCTCCGAAATAATAAAGGGCGATACCCCAGTATTCCAGACCGAGTTGCCAAGCAGGAGAAACATGGAGCCGAGCGCCATATACAAATAGATCCGGGTGTTCCCCATCAGCTTCCAGCCGGACTGGTCCCGGTGGCGGGACCTCTGCTGCAGTTCATTATGAGCCGGAGCATTGCCGATTTTCCGCAGATAGACCAGGAAAAACACAGCGAATATAGCCGAGGTTAGCCCGTTCATCACAAAGCTCAGCTTATAGGAAAGATCAGCCAGCACCCCGCTGAGCCCTGTACCCAGCGCCACCCCGATATTATTCGCAACATAGATTACATTGAAGAGCTCCCCGCGCCGCTCTGCAAAGCGGAAGCCGACAAAGGCCTGAATGGCAGGCTGCGACATGGAGTTAAACAGCCCCACGAGACCCATAACCACCATGAACATATGCCAGTTTCCGCTTGCCGCAGGCAGCGCGAACAACGCGAGGGCATTCATGGCCAGACCGCCAACAATCAGTTGTTTCACACCGACCTTATGATAGAGCGATCCGCCCAGCAATTGTCCGGCGATTCCCCCGAGCGATTGAATAACAATAACAAGTGCAGCATCCTTCATGCTGCGCCCCAGCTCATCGAATACATACATCGTTACAAGCGGCCACATGAGTGCACTGCCGGTCGCATTGACGAGACTTGCGATCAAAAATACTTTGACTTCCTTCGGATAGTCTTGCAGAAACCTCATGACTTGTCTTTCATCCCCTGTTACATATATGTCTTAATTTCATCCAGTATCCGCCCAAAACAGGGTGAAGGGCAAGCTTATGCATTGACGTTATGACGCGTCACTCGAACACAGAATAATTGATGCTTCCTGATCTAAAGCTGCATAGAACCGGGCGAAGCCAAGGCCTGCTCCCGCTTCTTCACTTCAACGGTGGCCGAGAAAAAAGTCGCCCCGCCGTCCATGTCGCTCAGCCGGTCCGGCGTAAGCACATTCACCCGCTGCCTTGTTCCCACGCCTTCCCACCACAGCCCCTGACTGATCACTGTACCCGGCAGCATTTTCTCCGTAACCATAGCGGTGAGTTCTACGATACCTCTGCCGTTATACACGGTAATATCATCGCCGTCTGCAATATCCCGCGCCGCCGCATCCTCCGGATGAATCTGCAGTGCCGGTTTTTTCTCCATCATCTTATGCTTGTCTACATTGCCGAATGTCGAATTCAGGAAATTATGGTTCGGCGGGGAGATGAACATCAGCGGATACGCTGCTCCCCGCTCCGGACGCCGCATCCCGTCATACCCTTCCTTCAGCGGGGTATACTGCGGCAGCGGGGGCAAGCCTGCCTGCTCCATCGCTTGGGAATAAAGCTCGATTTTGCCCGAAGGGGTGGGCAGGTTCTCCAGATAATGCTCTTTGGGCGTCATGTCCAGCTTGACAAACCGCTCCGCCATCAGCCGTTCCAGCGTAACCCCGTTCATATACGGATTGCGGGGATGGTCAAGCGTCTCACGGATCATCGCAAGCTCGGACTGGCCGAAGATTTCCGGGTCAAAGCCCATAGCCTGTCCCAGCAGCGAGAAAAGCTCGACATTGCTTTTGCACTCCCCCTGCTTCTCCAGTATCGGCTCCTGAAGCTGCATATAATGATGCCAGTATGAACCGAATAAATCCGTATTCTCAAAGGTTGAGGTGGCCGGAAGCACGATATCGGCGTACAGCGCCGTATCGGTCATAAACAGGTCATGCACAACCGTGAACAGGTCCTCACGGGCAAAGCCTGCCCTTACCTTATCGGCATTAGGGGCAACTACAAGCGGATTGCTGCAGTAGACGAACAGGCTCATAATCGGCTGCTCTTTCAGCTCCAGCGCCTCGCCGATCCGGTTCATATTTATGCTGCGCGCCCGCGGATTGCTCCGCAGATCGGGACGGGCCAGCGCCCGGGCGTTGGTCGAGGAATAGGCGCCGTTGGACTTGATCGCCCCGCCGCCGGGCTTCAGCCAGGCGCCGACCAGCGCAGGCAGACAGGCGATGCTGCGGACATTCATCCCGCCATTATCATGATGCTGCAGACCGTTGCCGATATGGATATACGGAACCTTCGCTTCGCCATACAGCTTGGCAAGCTGTTCGATATCCTGCACAGCAACGCCGGTAATCTGCGATACCAGCTCCGGCGGGTAGCCCAGCGCCTGCTCACGCAGTTCCTTATGTCCTACGGTGTATTTTTCGAGAAAGGCATCGTCCGTCAGCCCGTCCCGGAACAGAATATGCATCAGTCCCAGCGCCAGTGCGGTATCTGTACCGGGGTAGAGCGGCAGGAACCAGTCACCCCACTGGGCTGTCCGGTTGCGGTGCACATCAATGACCACTACCTTCGCGCCGCGCTTACGCGCCTGCTCCGCGAATACGACCTGATGCATGTTGGTGCTCACAATATTGCCGCCCCAGACGATAATCAGATCGGCATTTACCGTATCCTCCGGGCTGGCTCCCCCGTCCATTCCCATAGTGTACACCCAGCCGGCCGTGCCGGCCGCGCTGCAGATTTTGGCATCCAGCCGGCTTGCGCCCAGCCTGTTAAAGAAGCGCCGGTCCATGCCGCCCACGCTGAGCACGCCCATATTGCCGTAAAAATAGTACGGGAGGATGCTCTCCGGCCCGTATTCCTGCGACAGCTGTTTGAAGCGTCCGGCAATTTCCGTAATTGCTTCATCCCAGCTGATCTGCTCGAAGGCTCCGCTGCCCTTCGGGCCGGTGCGGCGGAGGGGATGCATCAGACGCTCGGGATGATGTACGCGCTCCGCCATGTTCCGCACCTTATTGCAGATGGCTCCCCGGGTCACCGGATGCTCGGGATTACCTTCTACTTTTACAATTTTTCCGTCCTGTTTATGCACCAGCAGTCCGCAGGTGTCTGGACAATCCAGAGGACATACCGCTGGAAATATACCGTCCTTGCTATGCTTCAAGGCCATAGTCCTCCCTTATATCTTTAGGTATGATGTTCACAGAGTTCATAAAATTGCTTGTTTTTTCATTGTAAGCCCAGCTCTTCCGGGCGTAAAGAAAATAGCTGTAAACGCCCTGTTTCGTTCTAAGAATCCCAGGGTAATAGAGCATATGAAACACTCCCTATTTATTCGCCGTGAGCCCGATTTCGTTCCCCCGAGTCGGATATGCACGGCGAATTTTGTGTTGTCCGTAGTTGATAAATCCCCATATTAAAAAGACATTCCCTGAGCGTTTCTTCCCACACATCCGCATTAACCGGACTGGAGATAAACAAGCACAAGGAATGTCTATGACAGTAATCGTATCTTATAAGTTCGTTTCAGGCTGCCTGAACCTGTAACTTAAGCGTGTTTCTTCACACTGGAAGCAGTTACGCCTTCTACCGCTTGAACAGCTGCAGGCGTTTTGCGCAGATAAGCCATATAATAAGCTGCCCCTACAAAAATGGCTCCCCCGGTAAGATTGCCGAGCCAGACCGGAGCAAAGTTGCCGAAATACTGGGCCCAGGTGAAATGTCCTTCGAATATAGCAGCAGGGATCAGGAACATGTTAGCTACAACGTGCTGGAAGCCGATAGCTACGAAGGCCATCGTCGGGAACCAGATTCCGAGAATTTTGCCGCTGAAATTATCTGCTCCGTAGGAGAGCCATACTGCCAGTGCTACCAGCCAGTTACAGCCAATCCCCGAGACAAAAGCCTGCAGGAAGGTTACATCAATCTTATGTTCGGCCATATCGACCAGTTTATCCAGGTATACTCCATCTGCCGTGAGACCGACCACATGGCCGAAGAAATAAGCAACGAACAATGCACCTGCCAGGTTGCTGAGCGTAATCAGCACCAGGTTCTTGATCACTTCCCAGAACGAAATCTTCTTCGCCATGAACGCCAGCGGTACCGCCATCATATTGCCTGTCAGAAGTTCCCCTCCGGCCAGCAGCACCAGAATAAGCCCTACCGGGAAGACGGAAGCCCCGATAAAGTTAGCGATGGAGCCCCATTCCTTCGGAGCGCCGGCAATGACGCGAATATCCAGTAAAAATCCGAGCGCAATAAACGCTCCTCCCAGAAAACCAAGAATGAGTACAGCGGCAAGCGGGTTGTGGGCTTTCTTGATCCCGTTCTCTACCGTGACCTCGGCGATCTGCTGCGGTTTGTTATAAGCCATGATTCCTATCCCCTTCTATTTACTTAAAATTTGTTCCTTTATGCCATTGTAGCGTGATCCCAATCACATTTACGTGACAAATGTCACCACAAGAAAGACTTCGTGAAAGTTTTCACTGACATGTCAAATTTACCTTAGGAAGGAGATGGTGCATAGGATAAAAAACACACAGGTCAATTTTTCAGAGTCGGTGCAGACAGCACAAAAAAACCGGAGCTGCTGGCTCCGGTTTTCAGCTTTTTATTATACAGTTACGGGTTCTTTACGTTCGATGGTTTTCGGCAGGGCCTGAAGGCCGGCTGTATTTAGGAAGTTCCAAGGCTTGTTGTAATGCGGCTGGAAGAAGAAATCAATGAAGGCAAGCTGATCTACAGTCATGCGGTTCTGAATGCAGACCGAAACGGTATTGATCGATTGGGTCAGATCCATCTTGGACATAATCTGCGCACCGAGAATCCGGCGGGTACCGCGGGAATAGACCACTTTCAGCTGCACCTGTTCAAAGGTTGGCATAAATTCCGGACGGTAGTTGTCGGTAATCATTACACTCTCAACATCCATACCTTCAGCCTTCGCTGCATCCTCAGTCAGACCGGTGCCTGCGATGTTATCTTCATAGATCTTGATTCCCGAAGTTCCCTGTGTTCCCATGTAAGGAATGGTATTCTCCACCAGATTGCGGGCAACCAGTGTTCCCATACGGACCGCATTCGTTGCAAGCGGGATATAGGCATGCTGTCCGGTCGGGTTGTAATGGATCGCACAGCTGTCACCGGCAGCGAAGACATCCGGCAGGCTGGTCTGCATATAATCATTGACCATGATGGCGCCGTTAGGCAGCATATCGACCTGTCCCTTCAGCAGCTCTGTATTCGGACGGAAACCGATGCAGAGGATAACCAGATCTGTCTCATGCTCGCCTTTGCTCGTAATCACTTTGGTTACTTTACCGTTCTCTCCGGCAAATGAGCTGACCTTTTCACCGAGAGCCAGCTTAATACCGTGATCCTCTAGCGACTTCTGGATCGGAGTGGTGAATTCCTCATCGAGGTATTTGCTCAGAATGCGGTCCTCGCCATCAATCAGCGTAACCTGCTTACCGTTCATCTGAAAAGCTTCTACCAGCTCTACACCGATATATCCGGCACCAACAACCGTGATTCTGTTGACCTGCTGTGCTCTTTCAATAATGGTATTGGAATGGTTATAGTTCTTCGAGAGCAGAATGCCGTCCAGCTCCATGCCTTCCAGCTTCGGAACAATCGGCCATGAACCCGTCGTCATGATGAGCTTATCATAGGAATCATTGAATTCCTCTCCGGTCGCCAGATTGCGGGCGCGCAGCGTTTTGCCTGCTGTGTCTACCTTGATGACCTCATGGCGCATCTTAGTTGTAACACCGAGTTCAGCAAGCTTTTCCGGTGACGAATAGAACAAGCCTTGCGGATCTTTAATGACTCCACCCACATATAGAGCAATACCGCACGACAAGAAGGAAATATTATCATTGCGTTCGTAAACCGTAATCTCGGCATCCGGGTAAAGCTGTGCGGTATTAACAATTGCGGCGGTTCCGGCATGGGTACATCCAATGACTGCTACTTTCATGATTTCTTCCTCCTCCAAATTGACAAGCATATTTATTTGTTTTCGTTTGTGATTAATTTCACTTTATACATTGATTATATTGTGATTTTTGTCACATTACAAGTATAATTGTGATTTTTCTCACATTGTTCACAAATGGGTTCGTCTGATGCCGCGTTAGCTGCAGCCTGTGCCCTGCTCCGATTGCCTTAGTTTCTCCGGATGGGTGCAGTTTATGTCCTTTTGCAGCAGGGAGCAGGAGGAAGCGGAGGAGAAATCAGTGTGAATAAAAACAGTGCCAGGCGGATTCCGCTTGGCACTGGGAGTTTACAGGATATGCACTCTATAATAATTAGACTATTCCAGACCGTGAAGTACACCGTCTTCGTCCACCCGCAGCCCTTCAGCCGCCGGCTTGGCCGGAAGTCCCGGCATGGTGACGATATTGCCTGTAATCACAACAGCAAAGCCGGCACCAAGCGACAATGTAATATCCCGGATACCCATTGTGAAGCCCTCAGGGGCGCCCAGCAGTCTCGGCTGGTCAGAGAAGGAATACGGAGTTTTGGCCATACATACCTGAAGCTGCTGCAGGCCAAGCTTCTCAATGACAGCCAGACTGCGTTTCGCCGCAGGTGAGAAGGCTACCCCTGAGCCGTGATAGATTTCGGTGACGATTTTGTTGATCTTAGACGGAATGTCCAGGTGATCCTCGTACAGCGGAGCGAACTTCACGGTCTGATCCCGGTCCAGCAGCTTTTTCAGCTCGGCTGCCAGCTCCTGCCCGCCTGCACTGCCCTCGGCCCATACCTTAGAGACGGAAACCGGTACACCCAAGCGGCGGCAGGCTTCCAGCACATCACTCACTTCATCCGGTGCATCGCCCTCAAAGTGATTCAGCGCCACCAGTACCGGCACACCGAATTTACCAAGATTCTCAATATGGCGCTCCATGTTCGCAATTCCCGAGAGCAGCGCGGCCCGGTTGCCGGCATACAGCTCTTCCTTGGGCACACCCCCGTTGTACTTCAGCGATTTCACCGTAACAACGAGCACGGCTGCCGAAGGGGCAAGGCCCGCCTGACGGCATTTGATATCCATGAATTTCTCTGCACCCAGATCGGCTCCGAAGCCGGCTTCTGTCACGACCACCTCGCCCAGCTTGAGCGCATAGCGGGTACCGATGACGCTGCTGCAGCCGTGGGCGATGTTGGCGAAAGGCCCGCCGTGGACAATCACTGGCGTTCCTTCCAGCGTCTGCACCAGATTAGGCTTCACCGCTTCTTTCAGCAGCGCAGTCATGGCCTCCACCGCACCGATATCCTTGGCCGTCACCGGCTGGCCCTGCATGTCATAGCCGACCAGCATCCGGCTTAGCCGCTGCTTCAGATCGGCAAGATCGCTGCACAGACAGAGCACGGCCATGATCTCAGAAGCCGTTGTAATCTGGAATCCGCTCTCGCGCACCGTACCATTGCCGTCTCCGAGCCCGGTCACAATGCTGCGCAAGCTCCGGTCATTCATGTCCAGTACACGTTTCCAGACGATGCGCTGCGGATCAAGCTCTAGAAGGTTGCCCTGGAAAATATGGTTATCAATCATCGCCGACAGCAGATTATGCGCTGATGTAACCGCATGGATATCGCCTGTAAAGTGAAGATTGATCTCATCCGCCGGAACAATCTGCGCCTTGCCGCCGCCGGTAGCTCCACCCTTCATCCCCAGGCATGGCCCGAGCGAAGGCTCGCGAAGCGCGGCTACCGTCTTAACTCCTGCCGCATTCATCGCCTGGGCCAGCCCGATGGTTGTTAACGTCTTGCCTTCGCCTGCGGGGGTAGGATTAACTGCGGTAACCAGTACCAGCTTGCCATCCGGCTTATGCTTAAGCTCCTCCCATAAGGACGGGGCGAGCTTGCTTTTATATTTACCGTATAGCTCCAAATGTTCCTCATGGATTCCTGCTGCCGAAGCCACCTCTGTAATTAACCTCATAACTTTTTAAAAACCCTCCTGCCGTTATTATCCTGTTCAGCTTCCCTGTTTATACTCAAAAGTCATCGTGAGCGGTAATGTTCCTCTTTCAAAGAATACAGTGTCCCTGAAAAGTTTCAAGGACTATTTTCACTGTGTACCCTTAGTGTAGCTTTCAGATCCCCAAACAAAAAGAAACGGCATAGCCGCCCTTGTATGGACGGTATCCGTTTCTCCGGGAATTAACAGGATAAGCAGCAGTCTACAGCAAAGATTCAATAAGCCCCTTCATCGTTTCCGGCGACTCCTTCGGTTCTACCCGTGCTGTCACCTTACCTTCATAATCCTTAAGCGGCACTTCCTTACCCGAAGGGGTCACTCCGGCAAAACTGTAGATCGGCATTCGCTCTTCATCCTTTCCATTGCCTCATGTGTCCACCACATCATACCGTAAGCAGGCACATGAATACAAAATAAGCCAAGGTTCACTGCTGCGCCAGCTTCACCAGCATATGCGCCAGCCGGTGTCTTTCTTCTTTGCTGCCGACCTTCCACAGCTCCAGCAGGAGCTTCTCTTCACTATTGCGCGGCTCTTCGTGGGCGGCCAGATAATCAGCGATTTTTTCTGCGGCCACAGCGAGCTGCTCTTCGCCCAGTCCGATTTTTTGCGCCAGTTGAATGCGCTTACTCAAATAACCTTTAAAATCCTCAAAGTTATTCAGGATCCGCTCTTTCTGTTCCGGTTCAATCCGCTCCAGGGCATCATTCACCCGGTTAATGCTGACATTTCCGTCCTTGCTGACCACATGATTATGTTCGGACATATTGCCGCCTCCCGCTCTCCAAGAATAGGGTTTCCCACTACTTAACCAGCCGGTTCCGGGGTGAACCACCTGCAGATCCCCGTCAACCCGCTTCAGCGCCAGCTGTACACAAAAAAACAGGCGGCCCGTGATCCGGAACCGCCTGCCTGTTATTTCGATACCGGAACGGCATCGTAGTATTCTTCCAGGGTAATGCCTTTGGCAGCGATCTCTTTGGCAATCTCCTGACCTACATAACGGATATGCCAAGGCTCGTACATATAACCAGTAATCCCCTGCTTGCCTTCCGGATAGCGGATAATAAAACCGTATTCGGCAGCGTGGGCAGCCAGCCAATCGGCCTCCTTCGTTCCCCCGAAGCAGCTCTCAGCGGCACATTTGCCGTCACTGCCCGATACGTCAATCGCTAGGCCTGTCTGATGCTCACTGTGTCCGGGCACTGCACTGTATGTGCGGGCCTTCTCTTCGCCGTCTCTGGCTACATAGTTGTTAAACAACGTGGTC
>CAKMKL010000085.1 GCA_927443375.1 uncultured Paenibacillus sp.
GCCGCCCGCTCATGAATGGTTCGTGCAGAATGGAGTTGATCTCGTTAAAGGTCAGCCAATACTTTACTTTGCCTTTGTAGCGTGTGAACACGGTTCTGGCATACCGTTCGTAAAAGTTGACTAACTCCCGGTTGACCCAGCCGTTATACTGCTTGGACAAATGCAGCGGAGTCTCGTAGTGGGAGAGCGTAACAAGCGGCTCAATCCCGTATTTATGGCATTCGTCGAACAGGTCGTCATAGAATTGCAGACCCTTTTCGTTAGGCTCCAGCTCATCCCCGTTCGGATAGATCCGCGACCAGGCAATAGAGGTACGGAATACCTTGAAGCCCATTTCGGCAAAAAGCCTAATATCTTCTTTATACCGGTGGTAAAAATCAATTCCGACCAGCTTCATATTATCCTCTGTAGGCACTTCGGTGATCGGTCCTTTGATACCTTGCGGAGCCACGTCCTGGGTGGACCAGCCCTTGCCGTCCTCATTATATGCGCCTTCACATTGGTTGGCTGCCACTGCGCCGCCCCATAAGAAATTTTCAGGAAATTGTGTATTCATTGTTATCCCGCCTTTTTATAGATGTTGTGAGAGGTATGGTATGCTTATAATATGCCCTACAATTGCATGCTAAATGTTGTAACGCGTTACATGTCAAGTATTTTTTGAGAAGTTAAGGAGAGCCTCATGTCGAATCTTGATCAAATTGCCAAGCTGTCGGGATTTTCCAAAGCCACCGTGTCGAGAGTGCTGAACCATTCCCCCCATGTGAGCCAGGCGACGAGAGATAAAATTACGAACATCATGGAGGAGCTGGATTATGTTCCAAACGGCAACGCCATCTCTTTATCCAAAGGACAGACCCAGCAGATCGGCATGGTTACGGAGGGTATTAATGAAGTGATGCTGCCGTTCCTGAACAGCTTCGTCGAGACGGCCAGCCAGCATGGATATCAGACGATTATATACACTTCCGGCGGCGATCCCCAAAAAGAGCTCCAGGCCTTCGAGGATATGCGCAGAAAAAGAGTGGATGCGCTGGTTATCAGTACTTGTGTCAATGATCTGGCCCTGTTAGGCTCCTACTGCAAATATGGTCCGATAGTTTCCTGGCAGCGGATGGAGCTTCCGGAGATTGCTTCGGTTGCGATGAACCAATATGACGGCTATATGCTGGGGCTCGAACATGTTATTCAAAGGGGATACACCCGTATTGCTAATGCATTCGGCAGGCCCAGCAGTATGAATACCCTCAGCCGCATCAACGCTTATGAGGACATGATGAGGAAGTACGGGCTGCCTGTTCACCCCCGCTGGTCACGCACCGGTGTATATTCGATCCGTCAAGGAGAGCAGCTGGTCCGGGAGTTGCTGGATGGCGCAGAGGAGCGGCCGAATGCCATTCTCTGCGCCAATGACCTGGTAGCGGCAGGCATTGTGAGTGAAGCACGCCGGCAGCAGCTGCGGATTCCTGAAGATTTGGCTGTCGTTGGCTTCGACAATACAGAGCTTGCCCACACGCTCGGGATTACCTCCGTGTATAATCCCATTGCTGACCAGGCGAAGAATGCCTTTCATCTGCTGCTCAGCAAGCTGAAGGGTGTAGAAGAAGAACAGCAGAAGCTGCGGTATTGTCTGGTTCAGCGGGCTACTACGTAAGAATCCGGAAAAAGAAGAGCCTTCCCGAACGTCATTCATGACGTTTGGGAAGGCTTCTTTTTTAGGGTGGAAATCATCCTCTACCGTAAACTCGACGGCGTATTGTGCCTGAATTGTTTGAACACCCGGTTGAAGGTTCTTACATTCGTAAATCCGCAGTCGAGGGCAATATCAATGATCGACTTATCCGTATTCAGCAGCATCTCTTCCGCCTTGTTCACCCTGATATGATTCAGGTAGGAGATAAAGCTCATGCCTGTGGTGCTCTTGAAGAACCGGGAGAAGTAGAACAGGCTCATATCCGCCTGCTTGGCTGCATCCTCCAGGGTGATCATGCTCGAATAGTGGGTCTCCAGATAATCGAGTACGGCCTGCATGATCTTCATGCTGGTCATCCGCCGCTTGTCCTTTTTCTGATCAGCGGGCTCACAAGGGAGATGCCGGAGGATCAGCCCGCAGAGCTCATACAGCATTCCGGTAATGAACAGCTCATGCTGCGGCAACTCAGCTTCAGACTCCTGATTCAACTGGAGAATAAGCTGAGACGCCCTGGAAAGAAGCTGTATTCCGGCAGCTGTGTTTGTGTCTGGATCACCAGCGGTGATAAAAGGGCTTGTCAGGCGAACGTCCTTCGGCCAGCCTCCGGGGCTGCCGATCAGCTGGGGATTGAAGATCAGCAGCAGAATGGTTGATTCGCAGTCACTGCTATCATAATAGTGAATGTCTCCGCTGCTGCAAATTGCCATATCTCCCTTGTGGAGAACCCGGCTCTCCAGATTAATTCCCATGCGGATGGAGCCCTCACACACATACATAAGTTCAAGATCATTATGCCAATGGGCAAGAAAATTCAAATTATGCGAATAGTCGCAGCTGAACGGGAGGGTGGAATGATAAAAGCGGTTTTCATGATAGGCCTTCATACGGAGCTCCTTTGATTTATTAAGAAACAGCAAGCCATTTATTCTTGGATAATAGCAAAAAATGACCATCCAGGCAATGAAAATGACGAGCCGTAATAGAGCGCTTGCATTACAATTGAACTGAGCGAATCTACAATATCCATTCTTTATAATCCAAAGGAGCATGTAATCCATGACGAAAAAAGCACTGATTGTTAGAGGCGGATGGGATGGGCATGAACCGGTCCAGGTATCTGAAGTTTTTGCTGAACTGCTGCGGGGAGAAAGCTTTGAAGTTGAGATCTCCGATACGTTAGATAGCTTCAAGGATGAAGAGAAATTGCTGGGGCTGAATCTGATCGTTCCAATCTGGACGATGGGCGAAATCAGCAATGAGCAGCTTCAGCCTGTACTGAAGGCCGTAGAATCCGGAGTCGGTCTGGCAGGGTGCCACGGCGGCATGTGCGATTCCTTTCGTAACAGTGTGGAATGGCAATTTATGACCGGATCACAATGGGTGGCCCATCCGTTTAACGACGGCGTGGACTATGAGGTCAATATGGTGCCTTCCAGCTCCAGTCCGATTGTTGAAGGCATTAAGGATTTCAAAGTGAAATCGGAGCAGTATTATCTGCATGTAGATCCTACGGTAAATGTACTGGCAACCACCACTTTTCCAGTAAGCGAAGGGCCACATTCCGCTAACGGAGCCATTACGATGCCTGTCGTGTATACCAAAAAATGGGGCGTGGGCAAAGTGTTCTATAACTCGCTTGGCCATCATGCCGATATCTTCGATATCCCGGAAGCAAAAGAACTGATGCGCAGAGGTTTCGTGTGGGCTGCCAGATAACTCAAGTGACTATATAACGCAAGGTGGGATCGTTTTGGATAAGGTTAAGGTCGGAATTGTCGGCTGCGGCAATATCAGCGGGATCTATTTTGAGAATCTTACACAGTTGTTCGTAAATACAGAAGTATACGCATGCGCTGATGTGTTCAGAGAACGGGCAGAGGAAGCGGCTGAGAAATATGGCATTCCGCATGTCTGGACTACGGAAGAATTGCTTGCTTCTGATGAGATTCAAATTGTAGTCAATTTGACTACACCGGCAGGGCATTTCGAGGTATGCAAGCAGGCCTTGCTAGCAGGCAAGCATGTCTATGTCGAGAAGCCATTATCGCTTTCGCTGGAGCATGGGAATGAACTGGTTAAACTGGCGGAAGAAAAAGGCCTGATGATCGGCTGTGCGCCGGATACCTTCCTTGGAGCCGGGCTTCAGACGTGCCGGAAATTAATCGATGACGGGTTTATCGGGGAACCGGTAGCGGCATCGGCGTTCATGGTCTGTCACGGGCATGAGAGCTGGCATCCGGACCCGGAATTCTATTATCAGGCCGGCGGAGGGCCGATGTTTGACATGGGACCTTATTATCTCACTGCGCTGGTATCTCTGCTGGGACCGGCTGCGACGGTATGCGGCATGACCAAAACTTCCTTTGCGCAGCGTACGATCACCAGCACGAAGAAGTTCGGGCAGAAAATTGACGTGGAGGTGCCGACCCATGTTGCCGGTACGGTACAATTCGTCAGCGGCGCAGTGGCCACGGTTGTTACAAGCTTCGATGTCTGGGACAGCACGCTGCCCCGCATCGAGATTTACGGGTCCCGCGGAACATTGATTGTTCCCGATCCCAATACCTTCGGCGGGCCGATCCTGCTGAAGCCGGCGAACGGCAGCGCGTTTACGGAAATTCCGCTGGTGCATAATTATGCCGGCAACAGCAGGGGGATCGGCGTCGCTGACATCGCAGACTGCATTGCGTCCGGCAACAAGCCCCGGGCGGCTGGCGAGCTTGCGGGCCATGTCCTTGAAATCATGCACGCCTTCCATACCAGCTCCGATTCCAAACGTTATGTGGAGCTGGCAACCCGCTGTGAACAGCCAAGACCTTTGCCGCTTGGCCTCATTAAAGGCTATCTGAATTAGAACAAACCAGTGAAATAAATTATAAGGAGTCTGAAATCATGACGAACATCAAACCTAATCAACCGCTTGTTACCCACATCTACACCGCTGATCCGTCAGCCCATGTTTTTGACAATAAAATTTATATCTATCCTTCACATGATCTGGATCATGACGGGCCGGATAACGATAATGGGGACCAATATGCGATGGAGGATTATCATGTATTATCCCTGGATAACTTCGATGCTTCCGTCGTGGATCATGGGGAAGCCCTGCACCTGCGGGATGTTCCATGGGCTTCCGCCCAGATGTGGGCACCGGATGCTGCCTACAAGAACAATAAATACTATCTGTACTTTCCTGCACGCGATCATGACGGAATATTCAGGCTGGGTGTGGCAACGGGAGATTCTCCTGCCGGGCCTTTCCAGGCAGAGCCGGATTATATCAAGGGCAGCTACAGCATAGATCCTGCCGTATTCGTGGATGAGGACGATCAGGCCTATATTTATTTCGGGGGACTCTGGGGCGGACAGCTGGAAAAATGGCAGACCGGCAGCTTTGAGCCGTCGCAGACAGAGGGACCACCGGCAGACAAGCCGGCGATCGGCCCGCGTGTAGCATTGCTGAGTGAGGATATGCTGTCATTTGCGGGAGAGCCTAAGGAAATTTCGATCGTGGATGAAGACGGCAATCCGATTCTCGCCGGTGACGAAGACCGGAGATATTTTGAAGGACCATGGGTTCACAAATACAACGATTATTATTACCTGTCGTATTCAACCGGCACTACTCACAAGCTTGTTTACGGCATCAGCAAGAATCCGCTGGGACCGTTCACCTTCAAAGGGACCATCCTTACTCCGGTCATCGGATGGACGACCCACCATTCCATCGTCCAGTTTGAGGATAAATGGTATCTGTTCTATCATGACAGCTCCTTATCCGAAGGCGTCAACCACAAACGCTGCGTGAAATATACAGAGCTGAAATATAATGCTGACGGAACCATTCAAACGATAGATCCTTATGCAGAGTAATAATTAATAAATAAAAAGAATTGAATGCGCTTGACTGTTTGTGTAAAAGGGCCCTGCCGGTAGTATTAACCGGCAGGGCCCTTTTCGCTATATATAACTAAGCCCAACATACTGGATTCCGTTTTAGTTCCTATCCATAAATCCGGTAATTTCCGCTCAAGGCCAGCAGGCTGAAGAAATACAGGCAGTTATCATAATACCGCCTTACACCGGTACGGAGCGGCGTATTCCAGAACTGTCTGACGAAGGGCCCGGCATCGGGGCCGTCAGCTGCCAGTGAGGCCATGGCGAGCGTAGCCAGCAGCCCGACCGGATGCAGGGACGGCTCATCGAAAGGCTGGCCGTCAATGGTATACCGGCGGTAATCCGTAATCTCAATATTCCGGAAAAAGGCCTGGATCCGGTTCGACTGCTCCACCTGCCAGGGATCCTTGCGGAACCATTCGTAATCGAGCCCGATGTTGGCCGCCACCCGGTAGGCATCGCTGAAGAAGTGACGGTAGTCTCCATGCGGCTGGGGTTCAGCCGGTGATCCGTCATAATTAGCGTATTCCGGCGACAGACCGGTTACCGGATGACAAGCGGTGTGCAAGTAAGCACGGCTGGCCGTCGCGGCTTCTGTCCAGAAGGCTCTATCCTGTTCATCCGCCTGCAGGGCGAACAAATCATAGAAATGCGGCAGATGGTAAGACGGATCGCTGAAAGGAGATTCGGGAATGAATTTAATCAGCCGGGTCTTCGGGTCCCACATCGGGTCCCCTTCACCATCTTCCCCTTGATGCACGCAAGCACGGAGAATGATCCGGGCCTGCACGGAATAATTGAACGGCTCCGGTCCGTCCCCCCAGCGGCTTGAGGCAAAGAACAGCGCCATCGCAAAGAATTCTTCTCCATCCGGTGCAGGACCCGGGGAGAGCCGTGTTCCGTCGGGTTTGCAGTGCCAGGAAAAATAATCCTTATAGCGGCCATCTGTATGCTGCATGAAGACCTTGGCGAACTTCCACAGCCGGTCGAATTCCTCTTTCTTGTTCATCTGAACAGCCATCATCATCCCGTAGGACATACCCTCTGACCGCACATCCGAGTTGCCCGTATCCACAATATAGCCCTTATCGGCATCCATTGGATGGTAAATGCGGACTTCCGGTGCACCGTAGAACAATTCCGTCCACGTATGCTCAAGTCTGTTGCTGATTTCCTCATCACTAAACCCAAGCTCATTGAACAGATTTCGGTATTCTCGCGTATAAAAGGAACCTTCTTTACAGATTTTCATCGCAGCCTCCAGGTGTTGAAGTTGATTTTGCCCAAAGTATAGCATAGGAGGAGGTGTCCAAATTAAAGCGCTTTCCCGAAAAAATATAGCTGCTCCTAACTCACTGGCTATTCATAAAATCTGTCTATACCGTAACGGCAAGCTGTCTCTGGCAAAAGAGTCCATAAAGACCAGCTGACGATAGTATCCTGATTATGGATATAGCACCGCAGTCGGCCTCTGCAAAATGCTCATCGCTTCCCAAGGCTCCGCCCAGTTGCTGATTAGGGAGGGGGGACATTGCTAGGACTGAAAAGCACCGTAAGATATTTTGATTAATGCTATGCTATAATTATGACAAATGTGTACTAGGAGTTATCCGAATGAATATTAAACACGTTATTGGGGAACACCTTAGTTCCTACAAGAAAGCGACAATCGCGCTTGAGGAACTGGAGAGTTTATTTGCCGGATTTGCAGCTGATCCCCGCGAATTTTCAGGAGCTGTGCAGGAACTTGTGAACAGCAGAGTGCTGGAACCGGTGAAATCGGCCGGCAGCACGATGAAACAACCGCAGTTAGCATACCGGTACCGCGTGAATAAACAATACATAACCGTGCGTCATACTCATAAGCTGCAGCAGTATCGTCTGAGACTTCATCCGGCGATTCACCTGGACAGCTATTTTTCGCTTTCAGAGCAGCAGTTTGAGCAGGACAGGCCGTGGCTTGACCGGATCGATCAGTTTTTACAAGTGCATGGATTCCCCGCTGCCCCGGTTCCCGCCCCGGAACGCAGCTTTCAGCTGACCGGTAATGAGAAATGGATCTCAGATTTAGGCGGTTATGCCCTGCTCAAGCGGATTGGCCTCTGGGACCTGCTGCTTATCCATCCGGTATCCGATCCGTTAATGTTCGCCATCAACCCGCAATTGTTAATCCATACTGCCTCACACCGATGCTTACACCTAATCGTCGAAAATAAAACGACCTTCCAAGCCCTGCTCCCTGTCCTGCCATCCAGCTCATTCAGTACGCTTATCTACGGCTGCGGCAACAAAATCACCGGCAATCTGGATATGTTCCCACTGCAATATCCTTTAACAGGGCACGGGCACCGTTTCTATTATTTCGGCGATCTCGATCATGAGGGAATCCGAATTTGGTATGACGCGGACAAACGGCAGACTCTGATACCGGCGCTTCCTTTTTACGAGGCGTGTCTGGCACAGCCCTTTGTACCCGGTAAAAGCAATCAGCGGAGAAATGAGCAAGCGGTTAAAGCTTTTATCAGCTACTTTACTACAGATCAGCAGGAGCAGATTGAAAAAGTCTTAGGCTCCGGATGCTATTATCCGCAAGAAACGTTGACGACTCAGCAGCTGCAGCATATATGGGGGAGCGAACAATGGACAGAGTGGACCGGTTTGAACTAGAAGGCACGCTTTCCGGCTTTCAGGAACGAATGTCGAAGGTGGCGCTATTTGATCCTTTATTTGAACTGCAGCGGAAAAAGCAGACCGACGCAAACGGACAGCCGATAGATATGATGGAGCTGGGGATGCTTGCGCTGCTGTTTTTCTTCGAACAGAAGCTGGTAAGGAATTCGAAGGCAGGGGCCAAAGACCTGGCCTTGTATTTACTGCGGGTTATGGACGGCCGGCTGCAAGCAGATATTTCACAATGCGAAGGTCTGGCCCGTGACATTATTCAAGTCTTCCGGCCGGCTTCGGGTAAGAAACGCGAGTTCACCTTTTTCAATTGGGAGTCCCGTGACCGGCAGACCCTTTATACATCGATCCTGCGGGCGAATGCTTTTGATGCAAAGAGTAATACACAATACTACGCACTGGATGAAGACGGGCTGGAGCTGGTGTTTGCGACAAAAGAGTTCTATTCGGAGTTTCAGCTGTCTATTCACCAGTTAGTGCTGCGCAAACAGCTCGAAAAAGGGGAATTCCAGGGGGCGCTGCGCCAGATCAATGAGATGCGGATTGACGTGGAAACCCTGCAGGAACGGATGGTGAAGCTGGAGCATGAAATCAAACGCAGTATTGTATCCGAGGAGACACTGGGGCGCTACAGCGGACTGCTTGATGATATATATACCCGGCTGCAGCGCGAAAATGATGAATTCGATGAGCTGAGACAATTTGTAAAAGAAACGCGGACGCGGCTCTATGCTGACATTAATCCGGAGAAGCAGGAGCGGGCGTATGAGTATATTTTGCGGATAGCGGGCGAGCTGGAGAAGGTGCACGGTGACCATTCGGGTCTGCTCCAGAAGAGTATGGATCTGAAAAATCATGCTCTGCATTCTGCCAAGGAATCGCTGTATTACACAGGACTGAGCTCCTTCAATTTCGAACAGGATGTTGGAGGTGTGGTGTTCGGACTGCCGCTTCCGCTGGAATCCATGAGGGGGATTGTCTCTCCGTTTATGGGTCTTGCGCAAAAGAAAATGTGGTCGCCGCTGACCCTGTTTGCAGAACAGAGCACTACTGGCACAGGTGAGCAAGGAGCGCGGGAGGAAGGATTTCTCGAGGCAGCGGATGAAGAGAGCGGTCTGCAATTTTCGTTGCGGCGGGGCGAATTTTTTGCGGAGATTATGGAGTTGATCATTCAGGGTCTTGAAAAAGAGCCGGAGATCGAGCTTCGTCTATTTATAGAGAGCCTCCGCGGGTACGGGTGTCAGGATTGGCTGCAGCGGCGCAGCTTTTATGACTTTTTTCTGATTTTGCATCAGCGGAGTCCGGTAAGGCCGGTATCGAAGGAAAACAGCGACGAGAACAGCGGGCTGGATAAAGTATTTGCTCTGCTTGGCGGCAGAGTGCTACTGATTCAGGAGGCTGCAGGCATTGTCGAGACGGGGACGCGCTACCAGATTCAGAATATGAAGCTAAGTTGGGAGGACAGATAACATGGCCTTTACCTATAGTAATGAGACAGTAATGGAGGCGTTCCGGCTCTATTCGCAGCTTGCTATGAATGGAGCGGCGGCGAAGGAGCGCATGCAGGAATATATGGCAGATGATGAGGTCCGGGGTCTGGTCGACCAGTTTGCGGCTGAGGTGGACTCTGCGGTGATTGCGGCGGGGGACGAGCTGTATCTCATTCCGCTGGTGCGTCTGTCCCCGTTCCATGTGAGTAATGATTATATGAAGAAAACTTATTTGCGCGCTTCTGCGGTGAACGCGGATCTGTACCTGATGTACCTGGCGATGATCGTATTCATCGGTGCTTTTTATGACAGCTATCAGAGCCTGGAGCCTACCCGGAGCTTCCTGCCGCTGGATGAATGGGCGGTGCTGGTCCAGGAGAGAATTGAATCGCTCAAGGAGCATGATGAGGAGCAGCTGAAGGCTTTTGAGAAGGAATTCTCTTATAACTGGCCGGCAATCATTGAGAAATGGGACACGATGGACGACATCAAAGAAACGGCTAAACGGCAAACGGGGAATACCATCAGCCGGCTCAGCTTTCTCGATTCAGTAAGAAGATTCCTGCTGGAGCAGCAGCTGGCCGAGGAAGTGGGCGCAGGTGAACTGGCCTTGACCGAGAAGACGAGAGTAATCGTGGAACGGTACTTTATGGAGCTGGAGTATAACCGGGGGATTTTAGAATTTTTATATCATCTGGATGAGCGGAACAAGCTTGCCGGGGAGGGGGAGCAGCATGCCGTCAATCTCGAAAATTAGGTTCACCCATGTGCTGTATGAAGGCGGAAACAAACGATATAATGATGAGATTTTTCTGTTCGACGGTCACAACGGCGCAATCGTGCTGGAGAATGGCGGCGGCAAAACCGTGTTTATCCAGACCGCCCTGCAGGCGATGCTGCCGCATACCGATCTGGCCGGACGCAAGCTCAAGGATACACTGCTTCTGGAAAATGGCCCCGCCCATGTGGCAATTGAATGGATTCTGAACGATAAGCCGCGCCGCAGATATGCAGTCACCTGTGTCAGCCTGTTCCTGAACGCCAGCGGGATAGATTCCTTCCGGTATGCCTATGAATACGGCGAGCATGATGCTCATGGACTGGATTATATTCCGTTCGTGAAGGAATATATGGGCAGGACCCGTCCGGCTGACAAGGGTGAGATTCAAGAGTACTATTCGGGGATGGCGCAGCGTTTTCCGCTGACGGCACGGACTTTTGGTACGATTAAGGAGTATAAGTCTTATCTGGAAGAGAGCTATCATATTATCGCCTCAGAATGGGATGCGGTAGCTAAGATTAACAGTACAGAGGGAGGGATCGAGAGCTTTTTTGATGAGTGCAAATCGACCTCGCAGCTCTTTGACAGATTGCTCATTCCTACGGTGGAGGAAACGATGGAGGGCTTCGAGCAAGGCAGCTTCGCCGGGTTATTCGAGTCGCACCGCGAAGGCTTTAAGCGTTACAAGGAACTGAAGGAGCAGATTGCCGAAAATAAACTGATTTTGCAGGAGTTAAGCCAGTATGTTCGTTTATACGAAGATCTGCATCAGGCTGAAGAACATTACGACGAGGCGCGTGCCGGGGCAAAGGCTTACCAGAGCTTAGCCAGGCTGCAGCATGAGGAGCAGAAGACTGAGCAGGCTGGACTTGCCGAACGTCTGCAATTATGGAATAAGCAGAACGACGGGCTGCAATTGCAGCTGAAGTCGCTCGAGCTGGCGGAGGCGGAACAGGAACGGTCCGGGCTGGAGACTAAGCTGGCGCAGCTACAGGGAGAGAGTGATGCATTACAGCAGCGGCTGCATCAGGCTGAGCACAGTTTCTATTCGCTGAAATATGCAGAACACCGGGTGGGCCGCGAACTGGCTGAAGCACGTTTAGCCCAGGCGGATCAGCAGCTTGCCAGACTGGAGCAGAGCGAGGATGAACAGCGGCTTCAGGAGCGCTGGGAACAGAACGGCGGCGAATTGCGGACGGTTTATGCCCGGAATGAACAGGAGCTGGCGGGGCTGCTGAAGGCTCATGCTTCCGAGCTTGACGGCTTACTGAACGAGAGGCGCTCAGCAGAGAGCGCTATTGACGGACTTCGCGCAGAGACCCGGACATGGGAGCTTACGCTGCAGGGCAAGCAAAGCCAGCTGGAGGAGAAACAAGCGCAGCAGCACAAAATCGCTCGGGCGATTCTGGCTAATCCGTTACTGGAGAAGGTGGAGGAGCAAATTCCACTGTGGTCCGTGCGGCAGCAGGAATTGGAAGATGGGCGGATTGAGCACATGCGCCAGCACAAGCAGATGACCGAAGAAAAAGGCACCCTCCGCGACCGCCAGCGCTTGGTAGACGATGAAATCCGTAAGACGGAACGGGAACAAGCGAGGCTTGAGGAGCAGCAGAAACAGCTTTATGACGAGCAGACTGCGCTTGTGCGTGAATTGGCCGGGCTCCGCCCGAACTGGGAACGGCTGACTTCGGTCTACGATCAGGAGACTTCGATCTCTGAACGGCTTCGCGAAGGAATAGAGAAGCGGCAAGAGCAGAAGGCGGCCTCTCTGCAAAAAGAACGCTTTGCTTACAGATATGTGGATGATTATAACGGGCAGGAGGTATTTTTTGCTGATCCCGTCATTGAGCGGTTAGTCAAGTCCTGGGGCAGACAGCTCAGCTTGCTGCAGACCGGTACTGAATATATCCGTTCGCTTAATCTGGATGACGAAGAGGTCCAGGTCCGGGGGGGAGACCGGTTATGGTCCGTGACCCTGGTGACCACCGACGGTGACAAGAAACTGCTGCTGCAGAAGCTCACGGCTGCCGGAAGTGAATTTGTCTATCCGATTCGTGTGCTTGGGACAACGGAAGCGGCTGCGCTGGTGCAGGGAATAGCAGGTGAGAGAGCGGAACAGTGGGCTGTTCCGGTACATTGGCACTATAATGGGGAGGAAGCTGCGTTCGGGCAGTGGAAGGCTGGACTACTGGAGCGCGCTGAGCAGACACGGCAAGAGCGAGAGAAGCGGGAGGAAGAGCTGTCTTTATGGCAAAAGACTGAACAGCAATTCCGGCAGTTTCTGCTGAAATCCCCACTCGCGGCTTCACATGCACTGGAGCAGCAGCTTCAACTGAGCCGTGAACGGCTAATAGGTTATAACGAAGAGCACAAACGGGCGGAACAGAGGCAGAAGCAGCTTGAAGCGGCGATGGATAAAAACCGCAGTGAGCTGAGCGAGATGCAGGATTTGATTCATCAGCTCGGGGAGTGGCTGAAGGATGGCCAGCGCTATCTAACGCTTGGTGTGGAGCGGGAGGAATTGGAGAAAGCGATAGCGCCAATTAAAGAGCAAGTGACAAGTCTGGAAAGACAGCTGCAAATGAAGCAATACAGTTTAGCACGGGTTCAGGAAGAGCATCTGACGGCGCAGCAGGAATATAACGACACTAATATGCAACTGCAATTGCTGCGCAAGGATGATTTATATGAGAAGGTACAAAGCTTCACTTTTGCAGATACAAGCCGTTCATTAGCCGAGCTGAAGGAAGAGCACAGAGTGCTGGAGCATGAACGCGCCGGTATCATGAAGGAGCGCAGTCAGCTGGAATCCGAACAGAAGCACGAACAGGAAAAGCTGTCACTGGCAGACAAGGCGCTGAACGAGCTGCTTCGTGAATATCCGGAGCTTGATGAGTGGCTGAGCCTGCCTCTTGAACCGGAGGTGAAGAAGCGAGCCTTGTGGCAGCAGATTAATCAGTACCGCGCTGAAGAGGAGCAGAGTGCGGAGCGGATACAAAAACAACAAAACAAGCTGCAAAATAGCAGAGGCCGCGTGGCACTTATGCAGCAGCAATTTAGCATTCAATTCTCAGAACAGCCGCCGGCCCGGTTTGAGGGAGAATTACAGCAGGTGAAGATACGCCTGCTGCAGGAGACTGTCCAGCTGGAGCAGGAGAAGAAGCAGTGGAATCAGCGCAGTGATGCGGTCAACCGTCAGCTTGGTGATCTCGAAGCCGTGCTGCAGCTGTGGGATAAGCATACCTTATTGTACCGGCTGGATGACGAGAGACTGCAGCCCGCCCGGCTTACGGAGGCTATCCAGATGGATTTTGCGTATAAGCGTATGGACTTCAGCGAGCTTGCCATCGAAGGGCTGCAGTCCAGCCGGCAGAAGGTGGAGAAAGAGCGGAGCCGGGTTTCAAGGGGCAAAGATAGCTTTAAAAACTACTGTAATTCCCGTGTGAAGGATGTTAAGCTCCGGCAAAAAGCAATCGAGGGAATAGAGTTAAAGGAGTCTTATTCGGAAATTACTGATTTCAGGCAGACAATGGAGACGAGAATCCAGAAGGCGATTCACATTATGGAAGAAACAATCCAAACCCATGATCGTGACCTGCAGGAATTCATTCAGCGGATCCACACGCATCTGAAGCATATTGTACAGGAACTCAAAGAGCTGCCCAAGAAAACCCGCATTAAGATGGCGGACGGCTGGCGTGAAATCTACAGCTTTTCTATTCCGGAATGGGAGGAACAGGACGGCAAAGATCGTATCCGCAGCCATATCGAGTGGATCATCACCCAGCTGGAACGGAGTCAATATCTGGACGAGCAGGGCAAGTCACAGCAGGGCGATATACGTAAAAGTCTGGAAAAATGGCTCGACTCAAGGCAACTCTTGCAGGTTGTACTGAAGAGCGAAGCGATGAAGGTCTCCTGCCGCAAGGTGATGAATGACCATCAGGTTACGAAGGCATCGTATTCCTGGGAGCAGTCCAACCGCTGGTCGGGCGGGGAGAAGTGGAGCAAGAATATGACACTGTTCCTCGGCCTGCTCAATTATGTCGCTGAACGGCGGCAATATATAAAAGCCAATATGAAGCTGCACCGCACCGTTATTCTTGACAATCCGTTCGGAAAGGCGTCCAGCGATCATGTACTCAGCCCGGTGTTCTTTATCGCTGAGCAGTTGGGCTTTCAGATCATCGCTTTGACTGCGCATGCGGAAGGTAAGTTCCTGCAGGACTATTTCCCGATTGTCTACAGCTGCCGTCTCCGGGGCACTGCAGATAGCGCCAAGCAAATTATCGAGCAGACCAAGCAGATACAGCACGCTTACTTCCGTGACCGGTCTCCCGAAACACTGGAGCGGATCGATTCGCGGGTGGACCAGCTGGGGTTATTTTGATGGTGTGAAATGAAAAAGCATAAGGGTGTGATTATATTGTCAGGCAGGAAGAAAAAGCGCAAAAATGGGATCAGCTGCTGCGCAGTCTGAAGCCTTGGAGCAGGATGAGAATTTTTATTTTATCGCCGGATATACAGAGGGTGGATTCCCCTACGGAGTGACATGGGAAGAACATGAAGCGGAACAAAGTGGTAGTTCAAATCTTAAGGCGGGAGATGTTATACAACCTGCGAGTAAATTAAAGTTAAGCGATGCGCAAATGAGTGAACTTGTAGACACTTATGATACACAAATTGATGGTCTTGATTTTTTTCTGAACATTGAGACTGGAGAGACTGTGCTCCTTAATCAAAGTGATCGGGACAGCGATGATCTTGAACTGAATGAGATTATTGAAGAGGGCTTTAATATCGTTTATTTTCGCATTCCACACAGCACATCGCATGAGGGATTCAGCGATATGAGTGAATTTGTTGAGACTGTAACTGATCAACAATTAAAGAATAAATTATATATAGCCTTAAACCAAAATAAGAAAATATTCCGGACTTTCAAAGATACGCTGCTCCAGATGCTCCAGGAACTGGCTCAGTTTAGCAACTACATATAAACGTTTGACTCCCACCCGCATCTCAAGGGAAAATCCTGTGTTTCTGTAAGTACTCTGGACCTTTAGGGTGAACTCAAACTGCAGCTGTTCAGCATTATCGGATATCCCGTCATTGCTTTCTCTACGAAAAGCGGATTCATGAAAAGAGGAAATGAATTGATCCGCCAGTTTATAGTTAGACAGGTCCGGGTGCTTGGAAGGAGTCACATTAGGTTCAGCTATATTAAGTTTAGATACTTTAGGTTCAGCAGTAGTCTGTAGCCTGTGAATAGCTATAAGTGTTGCCGCTACATGTTTACAGCTGTTATAGCTCTCAAAGGCAGGACAAGCACACCAGGGTTCAATATCTCCCGCAGAATCAATATCGATCTGTACGCGATAGGCTAAGCTTCCTTTTACCTGTGCTGTATAGCGGTTGTTAATGTCATCGAAAGTCAACTTACTAACACGCCGGGATTCATAGTACGATTTCCCGCGCTTGTAAAAGGTTTCCCCGCAGAGTTCCCGGATATCTCTTAAAGTAAAATCTATAACAATCACCTTCATGTCCCCATTTTCTTACAGACACTGCATTAGCAGAAACAATTTTTCGCCTATTCAATCAAAAAATCTATTCCTATAGAATGCAGCCATTCTATAATCCGCTCTCGATTACGAATCTCGACAAAACGGTAATAACGTTCCAATTCTTCATGCTCCGAAGCCAGCGTATCTTTGAAAGTCCGGAATATTTTCTTATTTTGGTTTAAGGCTATATATAATTTATTCTTTAATTGTTGATCAGTTACAGTCTCAACAAATTCACT
>CAKMKL010000086.1 GCA_927443375.1 uncultured Paenibacillus sp.
GAAGCCCCCCTCAAGATGAGATTTCCCAACTAGTAAGACCCCTTGAAGACGACGAGGTAGATAGGTTGGAGGTGGAAGTGCAGCAATGCATGGAGCTGACCAATACTAATCGGTCGAGGGCTTATCCAAAAGCTACCCCAACAAAGTGAAGAAGAAGCTGACGAAGCGGATTCTGAATACTTTCCGGGGGCCCCGTAAGAAGGGCAAACGCATTTTCGTTTCGGATTCAGTTTTCAGGTGATCAAGCCTGGCAGGATGTTAAACCTATGGTTTGATATTTTCTGCAGCGATTGTTTTTGAAGGCAGGTTATTTTCCTGAAGGTTTTCAGGGAGTGACACGACCGGAAAAAACCTGTTTGGTGGCGATAGCGGAAGGGTTCCACGCGTACCCATCCCGAACACGACCGTTAAGCCTTCCAGCGCCGATGGTACTTGGACCGAAGGGTCCCGGGAGAGTAGGACGCCGCCAAGCACTTTGAGAGCATCCCCTAGAGGATGCTTTTTTTGTTTCTGGGCGTATATGGACTGATAATATTGAACAATCGGTGCCGGTATTCTTTGATTACCGGCTTTATGCTGTTTTTTTGCCACAAACGCCGGAACTTAGCTACAGTATGACAGCCCGGTATGTACGAAGGTACATGTACCTTCGTACATATGAACACAGAGCATAAATCCTTATAATAGAACATAAGGAGGGCGGCTATGTGAAAGGGAAAAAAGACGGATTAGTGTTAATGAATGAATTATTCGAATCCAGAGTGACCGTTCTGATCTGGGTGTCGGTCGTTTATGTAGCGGCCATGCTGATGCAGTTCATTCATGAGCCTCAAATATTGAGAAGTATAGTGTTCACCGGTCTATTTACGGTCCATGTTCTGCTGCACTGGAATTTTTACCGGATATCCAACAAACAATTCTGGCTGCACTTTGCTGTGCAGGGTATTCTAATCTATCTATGTGCAATTCTGCTGCCGGATGGTTATCAGGCTGTATTAATCGGGCTTCTTCCGGTATTAGTTGCGCAAAGCTTAGCCTTTTCGTACCGGATCAGAAATGTTGTTTTTGTATCGGTTATATGTTTGGTGCTGTTTTTTGATGCTGCTCTTACTTTAAGCGATACGGACGAAATGATCTTCATCCTTCCCTTTTTTGCATTGATGCTGATTGTTGTAGTGGCCTATGCCCTATTGTTCTTTCAGCAGGTTCAGGAACGGCTCCGGATTCAGAATTTCTTGCGTGATCTTAAGGAAGCGCACATGAAGGTTGAGGAGCTGACCCTTGCGGGTGAACGTCAACGTATGGCCCGTGATCTGCACGATACGCTGGCACAGGGAGTAGCAGGGCTGATTATGCAGCTTGAAGCTGCTGATGCACATTTGACGCAAGGCCGTACGGAGCGAACGCAGGAAATCATCAGATTGTCGATGAAGCAGGCCCGCCGGACGCTGGCGGAAGCACGGCTGGCCATTGATAATCTGCGCCTGAAGTCGGCCTTTGAGCTGGATTTCAGGGAATCCGTTGAGGCTGAAGTGCAGCATTTTAAAGACGCGACCGGTATAGACGCAGTAACTCAGCTGCAGCTCACAAAACGCTTGTCCAGGATGTTCATGGAACACAGTCTGCACATGGTTAAGGAGTGCCTTACCAATATTGCCCGGCATGCCCAGGCGGACAAAGTGTGGGTGAGTGTGTCTGACCAGAACGGACGGCTGAAGATAGTGATCAGAGACAATGGAATCGGGTTCAGCGCGAATGCTATTGGGAAGGAGCCCGGACATTATGGTCTTTTGGGGCTTCAGGAACGGGTTCGGCTGATTGGAGGCAAGATGGAGGTTGACAGCAGCCCGGAAGGGACGAGCATCACAATCGAAGCATTATTCACCGAGGGAGAATAAACGATGACCCAATATAGAATCTTGATCGTAGACGATCATTTCGTTGTGCGGCAAGGCTTAAAGCTGATCCTGGAGACAAGTGAACAGTTTCAGGTTGCCGGGGAAGCAGAGAATGGACAGCAGGCGCTGAGCCTGATTGATGAGATGCAGCCGGATGTGATCCTGATGGATTTAAATATGCCGGTGATGAGCGGACTGGAGACGATGCAGATACTGAGAGAGAGGAATATATCCGTACCGGTAATTATTTTGACGACCTACAATGAGGATGAGTTAATGATTAACGGTCTTGCCTTAGGGGCGAGAGGTTATCTGCTGAAGGATACAAGCCGGGAAAATCTGTTCAGAAATATCGAATCGGCAGTGAGGGGGGAGACCTTGCTGTCGGCAGAGATCATGGAAAAGGTAATTGCCGCCCGTGAGCACCAGAGGAACCCTGTTCCGGCAAAGGGGGCGAGTTCCCTGTTGAGTGATAAAGAGGTGCAAATTCTGCAGAGCGTCGCCCGGGGATTCAAGAGTAAAGAAATTGCCTATGACATCGGGATTTCAGAACGGACGGTAAAAGCTCATCTAACAAGTATTTATAATAAACTTGGAGTGGATTCCCGGTCACAGGCAGTGGCTGCCGCTATGGAGCGTGGGATTATACAGATGTAACCGGGTAATAACTAACATTGCGATAATCCACGGACGGGAAAGGAGCTTGCGATAATGAAACGCAAACTGCTTATAACAGGTGCGGGTGGCAGAATAGGCAATCTGATCTATCAGGGTCTTAAAGAAGATGGACGCTATGACGTTAGCGGGGCGGATATTCAGGCGGACGACAGGCAAGGAATCCTGCAATTGGACATTAGGGATGAGGAAAGGCTGGCTGAGCTGACGCAGAATGTTGATACCGTGCTCCATTTTGCCTGGATTAAGGATGAGGAGGATTTTCTCGGCAAGGTGCTGCCGGGAAATGTGAGCGGTGCGTACAAGCTGTTCGAAGCTGCGGTGCAAAACGGAGTGAAACGCATTGTATTCGCCAGCTCCAACCATGCGACCGGGTTCTACAAGACGGACGAGAAGCCAGATCCGCTGGACCCTTACCGTCCGGATAGCTTTTACGGGCTGAGTAAATGTTATATCGAGCTGCTTGGTCGACTATATGCGGATCAGGGCAAGATCTCGTCCTTCAATATCCGTATCGGCAACTTTCCGGGAGATGACCGCCCTCATTCGGAGCGTGCAGGGCATATTTGGATCTCGGAGCGCGATATGCTGCAGCTGGTTATTTGCTGCATCGAAGCAGATGAGCGAATGCCGTATCTGAGTCTGTATGGCACCTCAGCCAATAGTGACAATTACTACAATATCGATTATTTGGAAGCATTGATCGGATATAAGCCGCTGGATGACGGAACTGAGCTGCTTGAGCAGGCGAAGGCCGCGGGCTGGAAGGTACGTCAGGATGAAACCGCCTATCAGGGAGGACAGAAGCTGTAACAAGAAGCTATAGATTAAGCAATGATGCAGGGCCCTACATGGTGGGGCTCTTTCTTTGTGTCTAAAGGGCTGCCCGAAAGGGCAAAGATGCCCCGCCCGTTCGGACGATGGCGGCAGGCCCCCGGTTCTATAAGATAAAGGCATAGAAAACACAATAAAGAGGAGACGATACTGAGATGTCAAAATTATTGTACCGGATGGGATTCTGGTCGGCAAAGAACCGGATTAAGGTCCTTATAGGAAGCATTACTCTGTTAGTAATAGCAGCTATTGTGGCACTGTCTATGGGAATCCATTTTGGAGAGGAGACCAGCATTCCCGGGCTGGCCTCGCAAAAAACACTGGAGATTATGGAGAAGGAGTTTCCCAACCCGCAGGGTAGCCTCGGTACAACCCAGCTTGTACTGAAAGCACCGGAGAATGAAACATTATCCGCTGATGCCGTGCAGCAGCTCATTACAGCACAGCTCAAAGAAGTGGCAGCAGATCCGGAGGTGGCTTCGGTTGTCAGCCCGTATGATAACCATTCACTCAATGCAGACAGCACGATCGGCTATGCCACGATCACTTATAAAGTGCCGGGTGCAGATGTCACTGAGGCCTCGAAAGACACAGTAATTCAGGTTGCGGACACCCTACGGGATGCCGGGTGGCAGGCCGAACTGATCGGGGACGGCTTTGTGAAAATGGCAACCAGCAGCCCGACCGAAGGGCTCGGGGTGCTGCTGGCACTGGTCATCCTTGCGGTTGCACTGGGTTCTATCCTTACCGGCGTTCTGCCTATCCTGACGGCGGCATTGGGCCTTGGCTTTGGGATCATGCTGATTATCATCGGAACAAGCCTGTTCGATATTCCTTCATTTGCTTTATCGCTGGCCGGTATGCTTGGACTGGCTGTAGGTATCGATTATGCACTGTTCATTATCGCCAGATACCGCCAGCAGCTTGCTGAAGGTTATGAAAGAAAGGAAGCGATTGCCATTGCGAACGGAACGGCCGGGAGTGCAGTGGTGTTTGCAGGAGTTACCGTTATCATCGCACTAATCGGATTTTCCTTTGTTGGAGTACCGTTTCTTACCGCGATGGGGATAGCAGGTGCGCTAACTGTCTTCACCGCAATACTCCTAACCATATTCCTCGTTCCTGCGATTCTAGAATTGCTGGGGAACAAGATTAAAGCACCAGCCAAGTTTGCCAAAGGTACAGGAAGTAATCAAAACGCGGCAAGACGCAGCAATGTGTGGGGAAGATTTGTTACCGGTCAACCTTTAGTGGCTGTTGTACTGGGTGTAGCACTGCTAGGGACCATTGCGCTGCCGTTCTTCCACATGGAGACAGGGCTTGGAAATGACGGGCATAAATCACCGGATAAGACCGAACGCCGGGCCTACGATCTTCTGTCTGAAGCTTACGGTGAGGGTTACCACGGACCGCTAGTCATTCTAGCTGAAACGGATGGCGGCGAGGAAGCTGCGGCTAATCTCACAAAAGTAATTAATGAAGTGAAAACCTATCCCAACGTTATTGCGGTAAACCCGGCGGTCACCGGCCCATCGGGAAAAGTATCGCTGATTACCGTCATGCCGGCAACAGGACCCAATGATTCCGAAACGATAGACCTTGTCCACCTGATTCGTGATAAGGCACCGGAAATAGAGCAGCAGGATCACGTCAAGATTGGTGTAACCGGCAGCACTGCTGTCAATATCGATATCACCCAGAAACTGAATCAGGCCTTGCCTAAATTCTGCCTGATCATTGTCGGCCTGGCCTTTGTGCTGCTTATGCTGGTGTTCCGTTCGATTCTGGTTCCAATCAAGGCAGTGCTCGGATTTATCCTGTCGCTCGGCGCTACCTTAGGGTTCGTCACCTATGTTGTTCAAGACGGACATTTCCAGAATCTGTTCCACTTTTATGCGAAGGCACCGGTATTTAATTTCCTGCCGATCATTGTAGTCGGTGTACTGTTCGGTCTGGCGATGGACTACGAGGTCTTCCTGGTCAGCCGGATGCGTGAGGAGTTCAAGAAGAGCGGAGATCCCAAAAAATCTGTTCTAGCCGGTATGCGCCACAGCGGCGGTGTGGTAACAGCAGCAGGGTTAATCATGGTTGCCGTCTTTACAGGATTCGTTCTGGCAGAGGAGCCAATGGTTAAGGTTATGGGGCTGGCGCTCGCCTTCGGTGTTCTGTTTGATGCTTTTGTCGTCCGGATGCTCATTGTTCCTGGCGTGATGACGCTGCTCGGGAAATCAGCCTGGTATTTTCCGAAGTGGCTGGACCGCTTGCTGCCGAATCTTGATGTGGAAGGTGAGGGAGTGATGGAGGAAGTGGAGAAAAAACGGCTGGAAGTAAAGGATGACATCAAAGTCAGACGTCTCGGCTGAAAAATCGAGCTGGGTACCGGAACGGAGATTTCTAGAAATTGAGGTGTTTCCTATGATCCGTCTTTCAGTCGTCGTGCCTGTCTATAACGAAGAGGGAAATATATATAATCTTTACTTGAGTGTCACTGACGCCTTGAAAGGAAAGATTGAAAATTATGAAATCGTGCTGGTGAATGACGGAAGCAAGGACCGGAGTTCTCTACTGCTGAACGAGATTGTCCGGTTGGATTCAGCGGTAAGAGTTATTCATTTCAAAAAAAATTACGGGCAGACAGCGGCCATTTCAGCTGGAATAAAGAGTTCCAAAGGCGAACTGATCGCCTTAATGGATGCCGACCTGCAGACAGATCCCCGTGATATCTTCAAACTGATGCCGTTTATCGGAAAGATTGATTTTGTAAACGGAAGACGCTTGGTGCGTAAAGATACCAGACTTAAAATAATATCCTCGCGTACCGGAGATAGAGTCCGCAATTGGATCACTGGAGAAGCGGTTTATGACGCTGGTTGTCCCCTAAAGCTCTTTACCAGGGAGGTGGCCGACAGCTTCCATCTATACAACGGAATGCACCGTTTCCTGCCGACACTGGCTAAGATAAATGGATTCTCTGTCATTGAGGTATCAGTTACCCATCATGAGCGGAAATACGGTGTATCAAAATATGGTGTTCTGAAAGGTGCATATGCAGGATTAATTGATGCTATGGTGATTGGCTGGCTTAAAAAAAGAGGGAGTATGTATCAGATGAAGAATTAAACCCTGTCCTTTGAGTTCTAATAGAAACGGCTGCGCTGTCCTTTGCTAAGGAGGCGCTGCCGTTTTTTGTTTGTGTAATGGTTTCTCAATACTTATAAAAGTGTTTTTTCTTATGATTTAAATTTTAACTTTGACTTTCCGGAAAATCACATATAAGATAACTAGTATGAGTAAAAATGATAATCATTATCAGTCTGATGATAATTGCTATCACAAGGAACTTTTATCTGAATACCAGGGGGATATTACAAGATGCACAAAAGGTTATTGAGTTTGGTTACGGTTATTGCTATCGTACTGGTTGTGGCAGGCTGCGGTTCAAACAATACGAATAATAGTCCGGCAGCAACTGACGCTGGAGCGGCCGTCAACAATGCAGCTGGTGCAAACAGTGGCAGTGAAGCCGCTGCAGGCCCGGTTGTACTGAAAGATGCTAAAGGTGAGATCACACTGGACAAGCCTGCACAAAAGGTCGTGGTGCTGGAGTGGACATTTACTGAAGATATTATTGCTTTGGGCATGCAGCCGGTAGGGAATGCCGATAATAAAGGGTATAAAGTGTGGGTAACCGGAGAAGCTCCGCTGGATGAGAAAGTAACAGATGTCGGTACGCGCGGTGAGCCGAATCTGGAGACGATTGCTGCACTGCAGCCGGATTTGATTATAGCCAATACCGATAGTCACGAAGCGATTTATGAGCAATTGAAAGGTATTGCGCCAACATTGATTTTCGGCTTGTACCCGCCAGAAGGGCAAGGCAATCAATACACGATGATGGAAGATACCTTCAAAACCATTGCAGCCGCTGTCGGGAAAACCGCTGAAGGCGATAAGGTATTGGCCGATTTGGATGCACATTATGCGGAGGCAAAAGAGAAGCTGGCCGCAGAAGGTAAGGAAGGCCTGAATTACGTGTTGACCCAAGCGTTCAGCTATCAGAATGCAGCGACGATGCGCCTTTTCACCGACAACTCTCTTGCGGTACAGACACTGGACCGGATTGGCCTGAAGAACGACTGGAAATCTGAAACCTTTGAGGCTTATGGATTCAGCACATCGACGGTTGAAGCCCTGCCATCTGTACAGGATACGAATCTGATTTATATCGTCCAAAAGGATGATGACATTTTTGCGAACGAGCTCAAGGATAATTCGGTGTGGAAGGGTCTTAATTTCGTCAAGGAGAAACGTACCTTCGCACTCGACAGCGCTACCTGGGTGTTCGGCGGTCCGGTCTCCTCTAAAGTTATTGTGGATGAAGTTGTAAAAAGTTTAACGAAATGAGCATCGTGATGAACGGGAACAACAGCAAGGAATCGTCTAGCGGGTTGACCTGGCAGCTGATTGGGATATTCGGGGGCGGCATTGCCGCCCTTTTCGTTCTGTTCGTGCTGAGCCTCGGCTTTGGGGAGGCGAAGATCCCGGCAGGGACTGTATTGAATGGACTGCTTCACCGCCAGGATGTGATGGAGCATAATCTGCTCTGGGATATCCGGATGCCGCGTACGGTGATTGGCATTCTGGCCGGGGCGGCTTTGGCTGCAGCCGGCGCTTTACTGCAGACCATAACGAAGAACCCGCTGGCATCCTCAGACACTCTGGGAATTAATGCCGGGGCTTACTTTACGGTTGTTCTGGGCGTGGTATTTTTCCCCGCGCTGCAGCAGCAGTTTCCATTCCTGCTGGCGGTTGCAGGGGGACTGCTGGCTGCCTTGGCTGCTTATCTGCTCAGCGGTGGCAAGTCGGCTACGCCTGTCCGGCTGGCGCTGTCAGGCATGATCGTGTCACTGGTGCTTGGAGCGTTCACATCGGCTATACATATATTCAAGCAGACAGAGACACAAAATTTATTCCTGTGGGGAGCAGGTTCCCTGATTCAGCTGGATTGGGACGGCGTCCGGTATGCCTGGCCTTATGTCCTTGTACTGCTAGGGGCAGCGATGTTTGCGGGCAGACAGTTCGATGCACTGGAGCTGGATGAGTCCACTGCCCGTTCCCTGGGACAGCGAGTGGGATTAACCCGGGCGCTGGGTCTGGCGATCTCGGTCCTGATGGCCGCAGTCGTAGTCAGTGTCGTCGGACCGATCGGCTTCGTCGGGCTGGTTGCCCCGCATCTTGTCCGGCTTGGCGGGATCCGTAAACATAGCCTGTTACTACCTGCCAGCGCCCTGTGGGGAGCGCTGCTCATTACGGCAGCGGATACCCTTGCCCGTGTAGTGAGGAGCAGTGTAGGGGAAATGCCGGTCGGTGCCGTTATGGCCCTTATCGGGGCACCTTGGCTTATTTGGCTGGTGCTTACTAAAATGAAAAATATTTCGGGGTCCAGCCCCGGGCAGTCATCTATGAGTGTCGGGGGGGCTGCGCTGCGTATGCGTTTTGTTCCGACTGTAATCCTGATGACGGTACTGCTTCTCGCAATCATCCTAGTGAGTTTATCGCTCGGAGGAACCAGAATACCGCTCGGTGAGCTGCTGGGCAGCCTTGTTGGCAAGGGAGAACAATCCTATTCCGTTCTGCTGAACTTACGGCTGCCGCGAACGCTCGTAGCGGCTTGCGGCGGGATCGCGCTTGCCGTCAGCGGCGTCCTGATTCAAAGTGCTGTCCGGAATCCGCTGGCCGACGCCTCCATTATCGGCGTAACCTCAGGCGCAGGCTTTGCCGCGATGCTCGTGATGGTCGTCTGGCCTGCAATGACGATTGCAATGCTTCCGTTTGCCGCGATTGGGGGCGGAGCTGTCGCAGCCGCCGTTGTATTTTCGCTGGCCTGGCGCCGAAGCCTGAATCCGTCTGTTCTTATCCTGCTCGGCATCGCCGTCTCGGCTGTCGGCTCTGCAGGCATCCAGATTATGATCGTCAAAGCAAGTCTGTATGGCGCCAGCTCCTATATCTGGCTGACGGGCTCTACCTATGGACGGGGCTGGGATCAGTTCTACAGCCTGTTTATATTCCTGCTTATCCTTTTACCGCTTGCGTACTATCTGGGGCGGAAGTTCGATCTGCTGGCGTTTGGCGACGAGAGTTCAGTAGGCTTTGGCCTGTCGGTCCGGGGTACGCGGCTCTATGCGATGATTCTGGGTGTTCTGCTTGCCGCCGGAGCCGTTGCCAGTGTAGGAACGATTGGTTTTCTCGGGCTTATGGCGCCGCATGCAGTGCGGATGATGATCGGGCATCACACAAGACGTTCGATTATTTTGTCCGGACTGCTTGGGGGACTGCTGCTGGTAATTGCCGATACGATCGGAAGAACCGTTATGGCGCCGGTCGAAATTCCATCCGGACTGATTATAATGCTGATCGGAGCGCCGTATTTCCTGTTCCTGATGTACCGTTCGCTCATCCGAAAGGGATAAAGAATTTGACTTAAGCTCATACTAATAGTCCTGATGGTCAAGAAATCCTTGATCCATCAGGGCTTTTTTTATTCATCTGAATTTATATCAGATAAACCCTTGACTTTGTGTCGGGAATTGAGTACATTGATATTAACAAATATCTTAATTTAAAGATAATTTTAAGCCTAATATCTTAATGTTAAGATTTTTACTGCAGTTACGACTGATCCTCTATCGTAGAATCTTAAGTTCAATCTATATCGTTTTACATTTCATATCATGAAAAGGAGTCGATTCTAATGACTAAGCAAACGACGGGGATTCATCATATTACGGCGATTGTCGGGCACCCTCAGGAAAATATGGATTTTTACGCGGGGGTACTTGGACTGCGGCTGGTTAAACAAACGGTTAATTTCGATGATCCGGGTACGTATCACTTTTATTTCGGGAATGACGGCGGGAAGCCGGGCACGATTATTACGTTCTTCCCTTGGCCGGATGCTTATCCGGGAAAGATCGGCGGAGGCCAAGTTGGCGTAACGACTTACAGCATTCCGGTGGGGGCCATGGCTTTTTGGAAAGAGAGACTTACGAAGTTTAAGGTCGTATTTACGGAAATGGTACGGTTTGGGGAACAGGTGCTTGAATTTAATGACCCGCATGGGCTACATTTGGAATTGGTGGAACGGGAGGCAGGTGAACAGAACTCTTGGAATTTCGGGGGAGTCACACCGGAGGTTGCGATCAAAGGCTTCGGCGGGGCAACGCTATTGTCCACTCATCCGGAAGCAACAGCTGAGCTGTTAGAGAAAGTAATGGGGCTTACCTTCATCGGCAAAGAGGACGATATCGCACGTTATCAGTCTGCGGCTGACCTCGGAAATGTGATTGATCTCAAGCTGACGGCTGTAGCGCGCGGGGAAATGGGTGTCGGAACGGTGCATCATATCGCCTGGAGAGCCAAAGACGACCAGGATCAGCTGGAATGGCAGAACTATGTGCACGATAATGGATATGGAGTAACCCCGGTGCAGGACCGGAATTATTTTAACGCGATTTACTTTAGAGAGCATGGAGAGATATTGTTCGAAATCGCCACCGATCCTCCGGGCTTCGCTCATGATGAATCGCCGGAAACGATGGGCTCCCGCCTGATGCTGCCTGCACAGTATGAGCCCCACAGAGACCAAATTCAACAGATCCTGCTGCCGTTTCAAGTAAGAGAACTGGACTAACCGCTAATAAGAAAGGGATGATCGACGTGATTTCAATTGATCCGTTAACGAATACGGAGAGAGACAACTATAAACTGCTGGTGGGAACTATTATCCCGAGACCGATTGCTTTTGTAACGACCGTGTCGGAGGAGGGGGTTCTGAACGGTGCGCCCTTCAGCTATTTCAATATTGTCTCTTCGAATCCGCCGATGATTTCATTATCTATCCAGCATTCAGCGGGCAAACCGAAGGATACGGCGAGAAACATACTGGACACCAAGGAATTTGTTGTACACATCGTGGACCGGCAAAATGTGGAGCAGGTCAATATGACCGCCGCTCCCCTAGCCCCCGATCAAAGTGAGATTTCATTAGCCGGTTTAACCCCGGTGGACAGCTCCGTGATTGCCGTACCAGGGGTCAAGGAAGCCAAAGTCCGGATGGAGTGCAGACTGGAGAAGGCTGTGGAATTCCCGGGGTTTGAGCTGATTATCGGCAAGGTCGTACATTTTCATATTGACGAAGCCATCTACGACCAGGGAAGAATCGACCCGGTTCAATTAGCGGCAGTAAGCCGATTGGCGGGCAATAACTATGCAGCTATTGGTGAGATTTTCACGATTGAAAGACCTGTTTAAGTACAGGCCCGGTTGTCTGTCTGCTATTCCATCCGGTAACGCGGCAGCTCTACAATCACGGAGGTTCCAGTGCCGAATTCACTCTCAATGACCAGCCGGCCGCCATGCAGCCCGATGATTTCCTTGCAGATGGCGAGGCCCAGGCCGCTTCCCGACTGGCGTGATTTCCCCTTGAAAAATTTGGTGCCCAGCTTCTCCAGATCAGTGGCTTCAATACCCTCACCGTTATCCGTTACCGTGATAACAATCAGCGCATCTTGGCTGACCGCTGTAATACGCACGGCTCCCTCTGCGGGTGTGAACTTAAAGGCATTATCCAGCAGATTGACAAACACCTGCTTTAGCCGGTTGAAGTCGCCGTCGACCGGCAAGGGCTGATCGGGAATATCCGCGTAGAGCCGGATTTGCTTCGTCTGCCCGCGGTATCTGAACTGCAGCAGCAGATCCTCAAGCAGTCCTCTAAGATCATACGGCTGAAGCTCAACAGTAATCTCGCCGGCCTGGAATTTGGAGAAGTCGAGCAGATCCTCCACCAGGCCGATTAGCCGATCCGTTTCTCCAGTCATTACCTCGAGTCCCTGCAGGGTCTCTTTTTTATCGGACAAATCACCCATAAGCAGTGTCTCGCCCCAGCCTTTAATTGAGGTTAGGGGAGTACGAAGCTCATGCGTGACGGAAGAGATGAAGTCATATTTGATTTTTTCGCTCTTGAGGATTTCCTCAGACATGTAATTGAGTGTGACCGCAAGCGTGCCAATCTCATCGTCATGCTGCTTCGCCGCCTTGGCTGCAAAGTTCCCGGTAGCCATTTCTTTGGCTACTGAGGTTAGCTGCTGAATGGGACCTACGATGCGCTTGGCGATAAGGAGGCTGAGTACGAAGCCGAACAGGATGACAAGCAGCCCAACCCAGACCGCATTCAGCACGATTTTGAGGATCACGTGGTATAGAGGCTCTGCAGAAATAGAGTAGCGAAGCACACCGATATTCATTCCGGATTCCTTTAAGGGGATGGACACAGCCATAATCCGTTCACCGTTCACTGGCGTGAGGCTCTGGTAGCTTCCCTTACCGCCGGCCAGAGCAGATTTGACGTCAGGAGTATCGATCAGCTCCGAGCTGGAGAAGCCGAAAGAGTTGATTATGACATTCCCGGCAGTGTTAAGCACCTCAACCTTGCTGCTCTCTTCAGGGGAGAGATTCTCCAGAATATACCGGGCCCGCTCATTGATCGAATAGCCTTCCAGATACTTATTGAAAAAGGTAGCGGAGGTCGTGGCCCGTGAGGAGAGCGTCTCCATCGCACTGCCCAGATAAAAGTAGTGGACAGCCACAATAAACACCCCTTCCAGCAGCAGAACGATCAGGAGCAGGACAATAGTAATATAGAGTATAAGCCGGGACCTGATACCTTTCAGCAATGTTGTACCCTCCATAGATAGCCGAATCCCCACACCGTCTCCAGATATTGCGGCCCGGAGGCGTCTTGACCGATCTTTTGCCGGATCCGGCTGATATTTACATCAACGATCTTAAGCTCCCCCATGAAATACTGCCCCCAGACCGAGGTCAGAATATCATCCCGGTTCATCGCCTTGTTAGGCTGCTCCATGAGCAGCCGGACAATGGAGAATTCCGTCGGCGTCAAAGGAATCTCGGCTGTATTCTTCAGTAATTTCCGTTCATCAAGCATAAGGGTAAAGGGGGGCAGCTGGATGCTGTTCTCCTGAAGCACCTCTTCACCCGGATACATCCGCCGGTATAATGACCGGACACGGGCCAGTAATTCAACCGGACTGAAGGGCTTGATTACATAATCATCGGCACCAGAATCCAGCCCCATGACTTTATCGATTTCCTGGCTCTTGGCAGTCAGCATAATGATTCCCAGCCGGGGGAATTCCCTGCGCAGGTGTGCGCATACCTCAAATCCGCTGATCCCGGGAAGCATCAGATCCAGAATAGCGATGTCAAAATCCCGTTGCTCCCGGGCGGCCGCCAATGCGGCTTCGCCAGTGGCTGCTTCGGCAACCTCAAAGCCTGCACGCTTCAGATTCACCTGAAGAAAATCACGTATAGGCTTTTCATCTTCCAATACCAGCACCTTCATGGAGACCCTCCTTGTTATTGCAAAGGCTGCTGCGGTGTGCCGGCCAGCTGCCGGACTTCTGTAAGCGATAATTTAAGCTGGTTATACTCCGTAAGGGAAGCACCGCTCAGCTTACCGGCGGCATCCGCCGGCGGCAGCACTGCAACGAGCACCGTCGGTGCCGTAGTATCCTCTGTGTTCTGAAGCTCATAGAGCAGCTGATAGGACCTGTTCTGCGCCTTCAGTACGGCTTCTGCGGCCTGCCAGTCCTGCTTGGTGAGCAGGCGCAGTTCAAGCAGCGCGGCTTCTTCTCCGGATGCGTGATCATGGTAGATAAAGCTGATGCTCTCCCACGGGACAGGTGATTCCCCGGCAGTCTCAAGCGTGTATTTCCCTCTCCAGTTCTGCGGGATTTGGAAATTGAAGCCCCATCTATCGAATTTCTCTTCCGTGAACTTCAGACCCGATTGTCCGTCCCATTGATAATATTTGGTGATAAACGGGGTGGCCAGCGGAGCCATGCTCTCTGTTCCGGCAGGCGGAACAAGGAATCCGACTTCAACAATACCGTCACCGTTCGCGTCCGAGCTGTACAGCGGGTAATCCTTGATCGCCATATTGTTCTCTCCCAGTTTACCGCCTGGGTCAGGAGTAAAGGGTGCCAGTGTAATATCCTTGCTGTCCGCAAGCCCTGCATGATGATAATCATCTGCTGCCAGTATATCAATAAATTTACCATTTTCCCAAGTCAGGAGCAGGGTATAGGAAGAATGTGCACCAATAGCCATGTCTACGAACAATGCGTTGGCGGCTGGCGCTGCCTTAGCGAATACAGCCTGAATCACAGCCCCGTCTAGCATCTGATCGGCAAGGGTCTCCTGCTTGCCCCCGCTCAGCCGGAATAATTGCAGGCGGGCAACCGGCTGCATGTCCGTGGCAAAGGTTGTCTGGAACAGGGCAATATCTGTCTTTCTCTCCCCTGTCAGATCGCCGACCGCCAAATAGTCATAAGCCTGCTTAAGCACTTCAGTCAGCACGCCGCTATTCAAACTGTAGACAGACAGCTCATTGCTGAGTCCCTGGCCGCCGCTGAAGCCCAGCAGCATATCCGTCTGCCCGTCTGCAGTAACATCAGTAAACTGTACATAATCCAGCTGACTGCCCACTCCGGTAATTGTGGTCAGCTTGTTCCAGTCCCCGCCGGTTTGCTTAAGGACAAGCGTATTGATCTCATAGTCGGTTTTGTCTGTTTTATAAAAGGCCAGAATTTCATTCTGGCCGTCTTTGTCAAGATCCTGGAGCTGGATGGCGCTGCCGGATTCGGAATGGACGGGAACTGTCAGGTGGGCATTCGCCGGGAGAAAAGATTTCACGACACTGGTAATGGTCCCATTGGCGCTTCCCTGTGAGGGGGCCTGGAGCAAATCACTGGGAGCCTTGGGGGCACCGCAGCCTGAGGCTATTAAGGTTAAGAAGAGAAGAGCGCTTAAAGCGGATTTATTCATAAGTAATAATCTCCTTTGGTTCATCTGTGGCTAGTATATCCCAACCCTCCGGCAAAGTAGTTGCAAAATGGTAAAGGCGAAGCCTTGCCGTGGCTGTTATGATAGGAGCATAGGCGTCAGAGAAGGAGATTCGGGCTGGAAGAAATCTACAGAATGAACCTGAGAAGGGGGGAACGGAATGAGGAAATTTTTTGTGACTGATATTCACGGCGATGAAAAGGGGTTGAAGCTGCTCTTGAAGCAGGCGGGGGTGGATCTGAACGTTGACCAGCTGGTGATCGGTGGAGATATGATCAACCGAGGAGATAACTCCGGCGGGGTAGTGAAGCTGATCCGGCAGCTGGCTGAGCAATTTCCGGAACGCGTCCATGTGCTGATGGGCAATCATGAAGAGATGATGGGGGATTATCTTACACACGGAGACAGGCTTTGGCTTAGGCATGGCGGGCAGGAGACGCTTGAGAGTTTTGATACACATTGGGCTGATGAAATCATCCGGTGGGAACACATGGAATGGGCATACTCTTTACCCTTATATTTTGAGGATGAAGAGTATGTGTATACCCATGCCGGACTGGATACCAGGCAGCCGCTGGAGCAGCAGAACCGGGATATACTATGGATGAATGAATTTGATTTCTATCAGGTGCCGCGTTCGGAGCTGCTCGCCTTCACTGGGGGGAAGCCGGTTATCCACGGCCATACCCCGGTGGAGAGGATCTGCTATGACGGTGCCCGGATGAACTGTGATATGGGCTCCAATACGTATTCAATACCCGGCGAGCGGGCCCTCGGGATCGTGAATCTAAGTGAGATGACCTACCTTCTCTATAAGCAGGCCAGTAAAAAGCTTGAGCAGCGGCGGATCAGCCGGTACTAGCCCTTATTCTTTAATATCCGGTGTTGATGTTCTGTAGACCGGTTTCGTATAGATATGAGAGACCTGATAAGGCTGTTCTGGAGTATTGATCCGGGACAACAGCATTTCGGCAGCTTTGACACCCATTTCATTGCTGTAGATATGAACGGTGGTCAGGTGCGGCTCAATAATTCTCGATTCGGGACCATTATCAAATCCGCAAACGACAATATCACCGGGAATGGAATGATTAAGATTTTTCAGAGACTTCATAATGTTTACAGCGATATAATCATTCGCGCATACAAAAGCAGACGGGAGCTCTACGAGGCCATTCAATTTCTCATCCGCCCACCCGGGGCTGGAGAAAAAAAGATCATCCTCATCTAAAATACACTGGGTGCGGTCCAACCGGATTCCGGCCTCGGTCAGCGCGCGGTTAAACCCCACCCACCGCTCATTAAAGCTCCGGCAATGATTGTAATCCCCAATGAACCCCAAGGTGGTGTAACCGCCATCAATTAGCTTCTTGGTAAGCTGATACGTACTGTGTTCGTTCTCCATTAACAAGACGTCCGCTCGGAATTCCGGGTAACAGACATGTGCAGAGCAGTCGATGAAAATAGTCGGAATCCCAAGACTAGTTATGAGATTGCTGTAAGCCAAATTAAACAGCTCGATACAGATGATCCCGTCCACATTAGCGACATCGAAATTATTCGGAAGGGACAGCGATTTCTGGTCGATCTCCCGGATGATGTGAATTGACAGATTATACCCCTCAGCACTGATGCGCTTCTCCAGGCCGCTGATCACCGTCGATCCAAAGTGAGAGGTGTTCGGCAGATTTTCAGTTAATAAAGCGATATTCCGGGAGCTCTTTGGCAGGACCGTTTCCGGTTCCATCAAAGAAAACTGTTTATACTTTAACTCAATCGCTTTCTTGATGACTTTGTTTCGGGTTTCTTCCGGCAGGCCTTCGGTTCCGTTCAAAGCTTTGGAGGCCGTGTTTCTGGAGATCCCCAGCGCATCCGCGATATCCTGTATCGTTACTTTTCCCCGTGCCATATATGTAGGTTCACCTCTATAGTATTCATTCTCTTTATTTTACTCCCTTAAATGTATAATAGTTTTCTCAAAATAGCAATCTAAATTTTACAAATGCACAATTAAGTTTACATTATTCATTGTGGATGTTTGCTAATATTTTCTTGGATACTAGTTAAATTAAGTGTATTAGTTTGAGATAAGGGCTTTTCTATGCCATGAACTAACGTTTTATGAGTTTTGACAATATTATCAAGACATTTAGAAGTGAAATAATAGTCAAATGAACAAATTTATTTTTACAAAATGTATTGACTGATGAAGTGGTCTTTGTTAAATTGTAAAAGAACCAGAGGGCATATACGCCAAAATGTAAGCCTTTTTAGTGGCGTCCCTGAAGCAGTGAACTATAAACCATGTAAAGAATGGAGGTAAAGGCATTGCATAACTCAATAGAAGTGAATCACCGGAAACTGGCGGCGGGACGGAAGAGTTCCCTGATGGAATATTTGAAGAAGCATTACTTCCTGTATTTAATGCTGTCACCGGCGCTGATCCTGACCCTTATTTTTAAATACGGTCCGATGTATGGTGCGATTATCGCCTTTAAGGATTTCAGCCCGATCAAAGGCATTATGGGCAGTAAATGGGTGGGACTGTACAACTTCGAGAAATTCCTGTCGTCCCCGAACTTTGAGGTTATTTTTATGAATACGCTTAAATTGAGTTTTTTCGGTCTGATTCTGAGCTTCCCTGTTCCCATTCTGCTTGCTCTGATGCTCAATCAGGTCCGCCGGGCCGGAGTGAAAAAGAACATTCAGCTGTTCCTGTATGCCCCTAACTTCATATCCGTCGTTGTCGTGGTGGGCATGCTGTTTATCTTCCTGTCTCCGACAGGACCGGTTAACCAGCTGTTTAGCTGGATGACAGGCGAACCGGTAATGTTTATGTCCCGGCCGGAGTACTTCCGCTGGATCTATATTCTGTCCGACATTTGGACGGGTGCAGGCTGGGCTTCCATCATCTATGTGGCGGCGCTGGCCAATGTGGACCCTGAGTTACATAATGCAGCAAACTTAGACGGCGCGAACCTTCTGCAAAGAATCCGTCATATCGATCTTCCGACCATCCGGCCGATTATGGCCATTGTCTTTATCCTTGCCGCGGGCGGCATCATGTCAATCGGATTTGAAAAGGCTTATCTGATGCAGACGGCCACGAACCTGCCGACCTCGGAGATTATCCCGACCTATGTTTATAAAATCGGCCTGCAGTCAGGCGACTATGCTTACTCAGCTGCAGTGGGGCTGTTTAACTCAATCATCAACGTCATCCTGCTCCTCACGGTGAACTTCACGGTGAAGAAGCTGAATGAGGGCGAAGGTCTTTACTAAGAAAGGAGCAACAAGTCATGTTCGTAAAACATTCGCGGCTGGACCGTTTTATGCTGGCACTGAACGCCGCCTTTTTAACACTGGCCGTGCTGATTGTGATTCTTCCGCTCATTTATGTGGTGATCGCCTCCTTCATGGACCCGTCCGTTCTGCTCAGCCAAGGAATCTCGTTCAGGATTTCCGACTGGTCCACTGAGGGCTATAAGATGATCCTCACCAATCCGGCGATGCTGCGGGGGTTTGCAAACGCTGTTTTTTATGCCTCTGCTTTTGCTGTTCTGACCGTAATGGTCTCTGTCTGTGCCGGGTATGCCCTGTCAGATGACCGGATGAAGGGGAAAGGCTTTTTCATGACACTCTTCCTGTTCACGATGTTCTTCGGCGGCGGGCTTGTCCCGACTTACCTGCTGGTGAAGAATCTGGGACTGCTGGATACCGTGTGGGCTGTCATTATCCCGGGGGCCGTCAATGTGTGGAATATTATTTTGTCCAGAACCTTCTTCAAAGGTGTTCCGAACGAGCTGAAGGAGGCGTCCAATGTAGACGGGGCCTCGGAGATGAGGATTTTTTTCAGCATCGTATTGCCGCTCTCTAAACCGATCATCTTTGTGCTTGCGCTGTATGCCTTTGTCGGCCAGTGGAATTCTTACTTTGATGCCATGATCTATCTCGATAATCCGAATCTTCACCCGCTGCAGCTCGTGCTGCGCTCCATCCTGATCCAGAATCAGGTAGACCCCGGCATGATCAGTGACCAGCTGGCTGCGGCGGAAATGAAACGTTTGTCTGAAATTATCAAGTATGCTGCGATCGTTGTCTCCAGCCTGCCGCTGATCATTATGTATCCGTTCTTCCAGAAGTACTTTGAGAAAGGTGTCATGGTCGGCTCCATTAAATAGGATGCGGACTGCACATAGATAAGGTTCTCTCATTCATTATTACTTTGGAGGTCATATCCGATGAAAAGATCAAAAAGATCAAAGGTTTTGTCAAAAGCAGCTTCTGCCTCTGTCCTTGCTTCCTTCATGTTCCTTGCCGCATGCGGCGGCGGGGGAGGTAACGCTGCCAGTGAAAAACAGGATCCAGACGGGAAAGTAACCTTGAACTTCATTACCCAAAGCTCTCCGCTGGCCCCGTCCGACCCGAATGACAAGCTGATCAATAAACGCCTCGAAGAAAAAACGAATGTGCATATCAACTGGAAAAACTTCACCAGAGATGTGTTTGTGGAAAAAAGAAATCTGGCCGTTGCCAGCGGCGATCTTCCTGATGCGATTTTTAATGCCGACTATAGTGACTATGAGCTGCTGAAGCTTGCCAAGGACGGGACTATCATTCCGCTGAATGATCTGATCGAGCAGAATATGCCTAACATTAAAAAAGTGCTGGAAGAAGCCCCTGAATACAAGAGCATGATTACGGCGCCTGACGGCAACATCTACGCGTTTCCTTGGATCGAAGAGCTGGGGGACGGCAAAGAAAGAATCCAGGCGGTGGACAGTATGCCTTGGATCAACGTGGAATGGCTGAAGAAGCTGGGCCTCAAGATGCCGACAACGACGGAAGAATTGAAGCAGGTGCTGATTGCTTTTAAGACAAAGGATCCGAACGGCAACGGTCAGGCTGATGAAATCCCTCTGTCCTTCATTAATAAGCCGGGAGCGGAGGATCTGGCCTTCCTGTTTGGTTCCTTCGGACTCGGTGAGAATCCTGATCATGCGGTCGTAAGCAATGACGGCAAGGTGATCTTTACGGCTGCGCAGGAAGATTATAAAAATGCGGTGTCGTTTATCCACGAGCTGTACACAGAAGGACTCATTGATATCGAAGCGTATACCCAGGACTGGAGTACTTACCTGGCCAAGGGCAAGGATCAGAAGTACGGCCTCTATTTCTCCTGGGATAAAGCGAACATCTCCGGAGCTAACGATGCTTATGAGGTTATGCCGCCGCTGGCTGGGCCGGACGGTGAAATCAACGTAACCCGAACGAACGGTCTGGGTCTTGGACGCGGCAAAATGGTCGTGACCAGCGCGAATAAAAACCTGGAAACGACGGCGAAGTGGGTGGATCAGCTGTATGATCCGATCCAGTCCGTACAGAACAACTGGGGAACCTACGGGGACGACTCCCAGCAGAACATCTTCGAATTGGATGAAGCTAAGGGCATGCTGAAGCATTTGCCGCTGGAAGGCACGGCCCCTGTTGAGCTGCGCGAGAAAACTAGCATCGGCGGACCGCTGGCGATTCTGGATTCCTACTATAATAAATATACAACCATGCCGGATGATGCCAAGGGCAGAATGGATATTATCAAGAACATCATGGCTCCAAAAATGAAGGCAGAGAACGTTATGCCGAGCGTGTTCCATTCCATTGACGAGCTGGACCGCCTGACGACCATTGAAACGGACTTGTTCGCCTATGTGCTCAGAATGCGCACCGAATGGTACCAGAACGGCAAAATCGATGCAGAGTGGAATGACTATCTCAAGGAGCTGGACCGCCTGGGCCTGCAGGAATGGCTGAAGATCAAGCAGGGCGGCTACGACAGAGCAACGCAAAAATAATATAAATATAAAAAATATATATAAGCTGAATTAAAGTACTGCCTAGAGGCGAAAGCGGCGAAGGGGAAGTTTGGAACTGTAGTTGGCATCGGAAGGATAGGCT
>CAKMKL010000087.1 GCA_927443375.1 uncultured Paenibacillus sp.
TGATTGCCGTTCCGACCGGGATCAAAATCTTTAACTGGCTGTTTACGATGTGGGGCGGACAGGTGCGGTTCACTACCCCAAACCTGTTTGCAGTTGGTTTCATCCCTACCTTCACGATGGGCGGGGTAACAGGGGTCATGCTGGCTTCTGCTCCTGCTGATTTCCAGTTTCATGACACTTACTTCGTCGTCGCTCATTTTCACTATGTCATTGTCGGCGGTCTGGTGCTCGGCCTGTTTGCCGGGCTGCATTACTGGTGGCCGAAAATGTTCGGACGGATGCTGGATGAGGGCCTGGGCAAATGGACCTTCTGGACCTTTATTATCGGGTTCCATATGACCTTCTTCGTGCAGCACTTTCTTGGTCTGATGGGGATGCAGCGACGCGTGTTCACGTATCTGCCTAACCAGCAATTTGATCTCTTGAATCTGATCAGTACGATCGGCGCGGGGCTCATGGGTGTGGGAATGCTCTTTTTCCTGACGAATATCTTCCTCACTTCCAGGAAGCCTGCCGATGCGGCGGATGATCCTTGGGAAGACGGGCGGACGCTCGAATGGACGATTCCTTCGCCGCCGCCGGAGTATAACTTCAAGCAGACACCGCTGGTGCGCGGTATCGATGCCTTCTGGAAGGAAAAAACCGCCGGACACAAAGGCATGACGCCATCTGAGCCTGTCGGATCGATTCATATGCCGTCGGCGACGATCCTGCCGTTCCTGATGTCCGTAGGGATTTTTATTGCCGGACTTGGATTTATGTTCAGCCGCGATACGTTCAGCAGTGACGCTTTAAGCTTTCTCTTTAACAACTATATTGTTACCGGACTTGGACTTCTCATAACCTTCGGATCGATGCTGATGCGTTCGCTGTTTGACGACCACGGCTGGCATATCGAGCCCGAAGAGCTGGAAGGAAGGTGAATCAGCCAATGACAACCGCACATGCTGAAGCAGTGAAGGGAACGCTGCCGCACGAACCGGAAAAAGCGACGCTGGAAGGCCGCAACAAGGTGCTTGCGTTCTGGCTGTTTCTCGGCGGGGAGGCAGTACTCTTCGGTACGCTGTTCGCCACATTCCTGGCACTGCGCAATCAGACGAACGATGGCCCGTCCGCGAATGAGCTGTTCCACCTGCCGCTGGTAGCGGCCGCGACGTTCCTGCTCCTGGTCAGCAGTCTGACTAGTGTGTTCGCTATCCAGGCGATGCACCGGAACCGCCCGGCTCTGCTGCGCTCCTGGCTGCTCGTTACTGTTGTGCTGGGTGCAGCCTTTCTCGGCCTGGAAATTTACGAGTTCAGTGAATATGTGAGACATGAGAAATTCGGCATGACCACCAGTGCGTTCAGCTCGGCCTTCTATACGCTGGTCGGCTTTCACGGCGCACACGTTGCCTTCGGGATACTCTGGATCTCCGTACTGATCGGCCAGCTGGTCCGCAAAGGGCTGACGGTGGTAACGGCGCCTAAAATTTATGTCTCAGCAATGTACTGGCATTTTATCGATGTGGTGTGGGTGTTTATCTTCACTGTTGTATACCTGCTTGGAAAGGTGGGCTGAAGCCATGGTAACGGAACAGCAACCGCAAGAGGGCAGTATGAAGCACCGCCACCGGCAGGAGGGCCCTCAGCGGCATATCGTAGTGTTTATTTTCTCCGTCGTGCTGACCCTGATCGCGTTCGCGGCGGTAGCCGCGGGAGGCGTCAATGCTTCCTTTGCCGTCATTCTGCTGCTGGTCATGGCTGTCCTGCAGGTGTTTTTGCAGATGGGCTTCTGGATGCATCTGAAGGACAAGGGACATCTGATGCCGATCATATTCATGCTGGGCGGCTTTTTTATCGCCGGGACCTGTATCGTGATGGCACTTTACTGGGTCTGGTGGGATTAAGGCGGCGATGAGAAGGGGCCGGCGGCAGCCGTCGCCTCTTTTTTGCTTTACGGGGAGTAGGGCGGCCGGGAATCAGGGAGGAGCTTCGGCGCATAGACTAGCGGGAGATTGTCCAGTTAATCGGCCCTTTTCTGCTCAAAATTGCGGATGAAGTGGAAATACTCCACCTAATTCTTCTGGAAAGCAGTGACTTGGCCAAAATGAAGCAAATTAGTTGGAGGTAATCCCGCTAACCGCCTGTAGATCTAGATCAAACAAATAACTCTGCACAAGGGAGGAATTGTACGATGCTGGGATTACAATACTTTAGCTTTGCCGACCTGTGGAGCCCGCTGATACTGGCAGCAACGCTGCTGCTGGCAGCCGGGTATCTGCTGCTGATCGGTCCGCTGGCACAGCGTTTTCCCGGTTCCGCTATCGTTCCGGTCCGGCAGAGAGTGCTGTTTATTGGCGGGCTGCTGGCGCTTTATCTGGCCCAGGGCGGTCCGGTGAGCCTGCTTGGGCATATCCTGTTTTCCTTCCATATGGTTAGTATGGCCTTATCCTATCTTATTGCGGTTCCGCTGATGATGCTGGGCATCCCTGACTGGTGCTGGCGCACCTTGCTGAAGGTTAATCCTCTGCGGCGGCTCTCCTTCCTTGCCCATCCCGTGGTGGCGGCGCTGCTGTTCAACGGGCTATTCTCGCTGTATCATCTGCCGGTGATTCATGACTATGTGATGCTGCATTTTGCGGTCCATCGCCTGTATTATGGTGCGCTGTTCTTGACCTCGGCGCTGATGTGGTGGACGCTGATTAATCCGCTGCCGGAGCGCCGGAAGGTCGGGAGCCTCGGCCAGATCGGCTTTATCTTTTTGAATATGGTGCTGCTGACTCCGGCCTGCGGGCTGATTATTTTTGCCGGGGCTCCGCTTTATGCAACTTATAGTGATCCGAGTGCCTGGGCACGGGCGATGGGTTACTGTGTATCCGGTGATCCGGCCTCGCTGCTGCGGACTTTTGGCGGACCAGCTTTCTTCGGCGGACTGTCGCCCAAGGTGGATCAGCAGGTAGGCGGCATCGCGATGAAGTTTATTCAGGAAATTATTTTTGCCTCGATGCTTGCTTATGTGTTCTATCATTGGTATAAAAAAGAGAACAGGCAAGACGACGCGGACACTTCCGCGCCATCCGGCGAGCTGGGGGATGGTGTTTTGACCCGGGTATAGCAGGTAGAGCACCGAGGAGGATAATCATGGATATCTTTACAGTGTTTCCAACGATCAGTACATCTTTCATCGTAATCAGTGCGGTGCTGGTGGCTATCGGCTGGAGACAGATCATCAAGGGCAAACGTGAAGCGCACAAGAAGACAATGATCGCTGCCGCAGTGGCTGCTACCCTGTTCTTCATTGTGTACATGTCAAGAACTGTGTTTGTGGGGAATACATCGTGGGGCGGACCGGATAATCTGTCGCTCTTGTACCACACTTTTCTGATTTTTCATATCGTACTGGCAACGGTGGCAGCCGTGTTCGGGATTACGACACTCACGCTGGGCTTCAAAGCCCAGTATGCGAAGCACCGCAAATGGGGCAGAGTGACTGCTGTGATCTGGTTCATTACGGCCATTACAGGGGTTGCTGTATACGTGCTGCTCTACATATTTTATCCGGGCGGGCATACCAAGCCGGTCTGGGATGCAATCTGGGGTTTTTAACTGTCTTGAAATCGGTCTGTGTACCGGCATCTTCCGTAAGGAGGGTGCTGATGCTCAGGCCTTTTTTATGTGTCTGCATGAGGTGAGCGGGAAGCGCAGCGTCTTCCAAACCCGATGGAATATGAGGGATAAATGCCTCCGAATTCACCAGAATGGGGCAGTGGCGCGGAAAGAGAGGTATAAATGCCTCCGAATTCTGAGGAAAGTGAGCTACGTGGCTGAGTTAGTGGGATAAATCCCGTAGAATTTGCCGAAAACGGGCTGCACGGCGAAATTAATGGGATAAATCCCGTAGAATTTGCCGAAAACGGGCTGCACGGCGAAATTAATGGGATAAATCCCATAGAATTTGC
>CAKMKL010000088.1 GCA_927443375.1 uncultured Paenibacillus sp.
AGCGGTAGAAATCCACAGACAAAGGCGGACGCTAGCGCTCCTCCAGTTCCAAAATTCCCTTCCGCCTCTTTTCCCTTAATGTATATTTTCAAGTTCAATCTATATAGATTGTTTTTTGCACAGCAAATGCCGGTCTTAATGGCGTAGCCTACATCTTCGGAATAAACGCCAGAACCAGCTTCAAAAAATGCTCGCGCACACGTTCTGCCGTCTCCATCACCTCGGCATGATTCAACGGCTGTTCCAGAATACCGGCGGCCATATTGGTAATGCAGGAGATTCCCAGCACTTCAATACCGGCATGGCGGGCCACGATTGTCTCCGATACAGTGGACATTCCTACGGCATCTGCACCCTGGCGGCGCAGCATGACGATTTCAGCCGGTGTTTCATAGTTCGGACCCAGCAGACCGGCATAAACGCCTTCCTTGAATTCAAAATTTTGCGCTGCCGCAGCTTCCTTCGCTACTGCAATCAGACGCGGGCTGTAGGCGGTCGACATATCCGGGAAACGTACGCCAAGCGCATTATCATTCGGTCCTGTCAGCGGATTGCGGCCGGTCAGATTCAAATGATCCGTGATCAGCATCAGGTCGCCTGGAGTGAAGTCCGTGTTCACACCGCCTGCAGCATTGGTAACGAGCAGGCTGTTCACGCCCAGCTCTTTCATGACACGCACCGGAAATGCAGTTGTCTCAGGGCCATAGCCTTCATACATATGGAAGCGGCCTTTCATCATGACAACCCGGCGGCCTTCGATCATGCCGATCAGCAGCTCGCCTTCATGCCCTTCTACTGTGGAGACAGGGAAATGCGGGATAGCATTATAGGGAATTACGACTTCATCTGTAATCAGATCGGCCAGAATGCCCAGACCGGAGCCGAGAATCAAGCCGATTTCCGGAGCTACCGTACATTGATCTTTAATATAAGCTACTGCTTCTTGAATGTGGTCTTGAGTCACTGCCATGGTTGTTGCCTCCTTGAGGTTATGCCCGTATCATCCAGGCTGCTTTATTATTTGAGTTCTGCCAAAAAGCTTGTCCCGTACTGCGGCGCTTTCGCCCCGAAATTATCTGCAATCGTTGCCGCAACATCAGAAAAGGTCTGGCGGATGCCGAGGCTCCCCGGCGTCTTGAATCTTGGGCTGTAAATGAGCAGCGGCACATACTCACGCGTATGATCCGTTCCGCTATGGATCGGGTCATTCCCGTGGTCGGCTGAAATAATCAGCAGATCATCTTCGCTAAGTGTAGACAGCAGTTCCGGAAGGGCTTCGTCAAAAACCTCCAGTGCACGTCCGTAGCCTTCCGGATCACGGCGGTGGCCGTACAGGGAATCAAAGTCTACCAGATTGGTGAACAGGAAGCCGTCAAACGGCTTGCGCAGCTCGTCAATTGTGATCTGAATGCCATGCTCATTGCTCTTGGTCGGGTAAGAAGCTGTAACACCTTCACCGGTAAAGATATCATTGATCTTACCGACAGCAATAACATCCTTGCCGATGTCTTCCAAAGCGTTCATAATCGTCGGTTCCGGAGGCTTCACAGCATAGTCATGACGGTTAGGGGTACGTTTGAAGTCTCCCGGTTGGCCGATATAAGGACGGGCAATGACACGGCCTACGGAGAATTCAGGTGCCATCGTCAGCTCGCGGGCAATTTTGCAGGCACTGTAGAGCTCTTCCAGCGGAATAATCTCCTCATGGGCAGCAAGCTGGAACACGCTGTCCGCCGAAGTGTAGACTATCCAGGCTCCGGTCTTCATCTGCTCTTCACCGTATTCCACCAGAATCTCTGTGCCGGAAGCCGGTTTGTTCCCGATAACTTTACGTCCGGTTGCTGCTTCGAACTTCTCAATCAGTTCAGCGGGGAAGCCGTCCGGATACACATTGAACGGTACCTCAATCTTCAGCCCCATCAGTTCCCAATGGCCGGTCATCGTATCTTTACCTACAGAGACCTCCTGCATTTTGCCGTAATATCCGGTTGGCGCATCTACAGGTTCAAGCGGCGGAAGCGGCGCAATATTCGCCAGGCCTAATCTTTGCAGGTTCGGCAGCTTGAGGCCCGGCACCCGCTCCAGAATATGTCCCAGTGTATGGGAACCTTTATCTCCGAAACTTTCGGCATCCGGCGCTTCACCGATACCCACACTATCCAGCACAATAAATCCGATCCGTTTAAATGAGGACATTCATTCATTCACTCCTTCGAAGTTTACATTCTCTGAGGTCTTGATCCAAACAAGAAGAAACGGCTCTACCTTCTTCCGCAGGGGATACTCCCCTGGAAAGCCAGCAGGCATTAGCCCGCATGTTAGGTACCCGTTTTCTTGCGAAAGAACCTTCCGGCTGTACCGACGATCCGGCCATTCTTTCAGTATGATTCCATCATAACTATCTTACTCACAAAAAGCATCTTTTTAGCACGTTAATGTACCGGGCAACGACTGGCCAGCCCTCTAAAGACTGTTTACCTGGCCCGCGGATGATGGCTCTCGTAGACTTCCTTCATATTTTTGCGGGCGATTCCGCTATACACCTGTGTAGTAGAGATGTCGGCATGGCCGAGCATCTGCTGAACCGAGCGGAGATCCGCACCGCCTTCCAGCAAATGGGCGGCAAAGGAATGCCTCAAGGTATGCGGTGTAATATCCTGTTCAATATGGGCTTCACGCGCGTATTTTTTAATGATTTTCCAAAATCCCTGACGGGTCAGCCGTCCGCCGAGACTATTGAGAAACAAAGCAGGCTCCTCCTGATTCCCCCGCAGCAGCTTGTCCCGCATCCCGGCTGTATAGGCAGCAACGCTGTCTGCAGCAATTGTACCGATCGGTACCACCCGCTCTTTGCCGGATGCCGCACTGCAGCGGGCAAACTTCAGCTCCGTCTGCACGTCCTCTACATTCAGCGAGATCAGTTCGGAGACGCGGATGCCGGTTGCGTACAGCAGCTCGAGCATTGCCTTATCCCGCATACCCTGCGGACTGGTCTCATCAGGTGCAGCCAGCAGCCGCTCAATTTCCCCAATACTCAGTATCATCGGCGGCTTTTTGCTGGGTTTGATCATTTCCATATCAAGCGTAGGGTCCTGCTCAATCAGCCTTGCCTTAAGTAAATAGTGAAAAAACGCACGCAGCGATACCGTGTTCCGGTTCACCGTAGCGGTTGCCCGCCCGGCACCGCGGAGTCCGGCGAGATACTGAATGAGATGCGATCTTCTAATCTCCTCCGGTGATACGATCCCCCGCTCCCCGGCGAATTCCAAAAACTGCGAGATATCGCGTCCATAAGATTCCAGCGTACTCGAAGACAGACCTTTATCAACGGACAGATATTGCATAAAAGGCTGCAAATGTGACTTCATTCTACTCACTCTCCCGTCTGCTCAGGCTGCTCTTCGCGGCTATGCAGCATTTAGGCATGTGAGTCTGACAGCCGGCCTGTAACAGCTAGCCGGGCAAACTCACCTTAGCTACATTCGACAGACTTCTAGCTTTTCCCTGCTTTTGGCCGCAGCTTCACTCGCCGTACCAGTAGTACAGCCGCAGGCGCTGCCCGGCATTCAGCCCTTCCTCGGGATGCGGGGATTCCTGAAACGCCCGGACAGCCGAGCCTTCCGGGATTTCATAATGATCTACCGGACTGATCCAGGCGCCGATCCAGTTCAGCGCATAATAAAAAAGGCAGCTCAGGGCAACCAGCAAAGTCATAAAATACAACCGGCGCACCGTTTTGGGCACAGAGATAATCATTTAAGATACCTCCTCAAAAGTTTAGTAACGATGAAGCGCTTTGTGCAATACAGTCTGCGAAAATATAGTTTCCACTCCCGTTAACTCGTCCTAAACTGTATGCTCCGGATACTGATAGTATGTATTTCTTCTGGAAAAATCATTTAAAAAGCCCCCTCCGGCAGATACCGGGGAGAGCTTGTGCGGTAATTCCTCATCTATAAGCTTATTCGGGAGCGTTGCCGTCCGCAGCATTCTTATCATTACAACGATGGCAAATTCCATGAAAATCAAGTCTATGATCAAGCACCGTAAAATTATAATCCTTCTCAAGCCGCTCTTCCAGCGGTCCGAGCCAGTCCTCGCGAATCTCGTCCATCGAGCCGCATTGCACACAGATCAGATGATGATGATGATGTTTAGCTGTATCCGTCCGCAGATCATAGCGGGCAACACCGTCCCCGAAATTAATCTTCTCCACGACATGAAGTTCGCTGAGCAGTTCCAGGGTACGATATACGGTGGCGAGACCGATCTCGGGAGCCTTCTCTTTTACAAGCATAAACACATCTTCAGCGCTTAGATGATCATCTTCATTCTCCAGCAGCACTCTTAAGGTCGCTTCCCGTTGGGGTGTAAGCTTATATCCTTGGGATTGTAGCTGTTGTTTTATCTTGTCTATCCGGGCTTCCACCTATCTCCCTCCCCCCCCAGAAAATTAACGCACCGGGCACAAAACCACTTCTTACATTATAGGGTGAGTCGCTTTGAGAAGTCAAACGCTTTTAGAACAGGTTCAAGAGCAGGATACCAGGCATGTATGCACAAAAAAAGGGACCCCGCCGGCGTCCGGCAGGGCCAAGTTCTATTATAAGGGGGTCATGTGACTACTATAAGCCCCGAAGCTTAAAATAGAATGAATGAAAGATAAAGGTTTGATGAAATTAAACCAGCATCGGTGTCACCCATCTCATCATCTCCGGCGTCACCCAGGCCTCGAAACCGGAAATACCCAGAACTAGCAGGGCCATCCCGAGGGAGAGCAGCGTATACATGGCAAAAGGTCTGGTCACCGGCGTACGCCGCTGGCCAAGCACGCGGCTGCGGATCATCAGCAGGGAAAAGGCTATAGCCGCCGCACTGCTGACCAGCATTACCGGAATCAGCACCAGATTGTGCGGAGCCACTGAGACAAGCGCGAACAGCATCCCGTGCCAAGAATACTCGCTGACCAGGCAGCCGACCGTAAAGCCGATCAGCACCCCTTTGAGAAAATCAAGGATCAGAATCCCCGGCAGTCCGATCACCGACAAGCCCAGAATCCAGATCAGGCCGACCCACTTCAGATTCAGCGCGGCAATGCTCCAGTAGGAATCAGGAGCGGCGGGCAGTCCCTGCTGATCCACGGTAACAAAGAAATTTCCCAGGTAATCACCAAGCTCCTGCTGCTGATCAAGTGTCAGCGCACTTACAATAAGCGCCCCAAAAACGACCCCAACCAGAAATAATACCGCAACAAAAATATAAAGAGGCGTCTGTTCCTTGATCATCAGCCGCAAACTGCGCATAGGGACGTTCTCCTTTCAGGTCACATGTTACACCATATGAGGAAACGTCCCGCTGTATGACTTGTCCTTTGGATATGTGAGTCGAACAGGCGCAAGAGCCGGCTATCTCTCAGTGCTCTTCACTTTACCGTAAGTCCCGCCGCCTCCGGATGTCAGCGCAAGCTGGCCCGTTCGCGCCAGAACGATCTGTGCCGCTAATTGGGATCCTGCGATTTGAGCAAGCTCCGCCTCGCCGGCACGGTGCAGGATATTCATCTCTGTGCCAAAAGCCGCGAGCAGCGCATTCATTTTGGCCTTGCCCAGACCGGGGATAAACTCGAGCGGAACCTGGTAGTGATAAGGCGGGCGATGTGCCGGAACAAGCGGCTGCTCCCGGTCAGCGATATGCAATATCCGGTCAAACACCCCTTGCACCAGCTTAGGGCTGCCGCAATAGGGGCAGCGTTCCGAGGTGGCATACGCCTCGTCGATAATGCTGCCGCATCCGGCGCAGTAGCTCCGGTGATACTTGCCAAGCCGCGGATTCAGGCCGAAATTGGCACTGACCCTCCGGCCCTCACGGCGCTCCAGCGCAAGGCGCAGCTCGCTGAACGAAGGCTTCGCCATTTCAATTACATTGTACTCGCGGCCGATTTTACTGAGGGAATGCGCGTCAGAATTAGTCAGGAAGGTATAGCTGTCCAGCTCGGAGATATACCCCGCCATTTCCGAATCCGCGCTGAGGCCAAGTTCAACTGCCGCAATCCGCCCCAGATCAAACAGCTCTGCCATCCGCTCCGCGGCACAGCCATATAGCCCTTTATGCGGTGTAAAGATATGCGCGGGAATCAATATGCCTCCCCGTCCGCAGATCTCATCCTGCAGGTCTCTGGAGGAGGCATACAGGCGCTGCGAGCTAAGGTTGATATTGCGCATATACCGGCTCATCCAGCCGCTGAAATCCTCCATGGCTGCAAGATCCGGCATAAAAGCCAGCACATGACATTCCTTACGCCCTGGCTCACGGATTTCGATTTCGCTCCCGAGCAGAAGGGTTGTTCCCCGGTAAGCAATCCCCCCGCCTTCCGCCGTAGTCATTTCACCCGATTCCAGAGAATCCCGGATATCCTGCAGCACGCCCGGCGAATGGCTGTCAATGATGCCGATCAGCTCTATCCCCTTGCGCTCCGCCGCTTCTATGGCGATATTGGCGAAGGTAAGATTCCGGCTCCCGCTGATTTTGACCGCCTGTCCCGCCGAGGTCCGCCCGATATGAACATGCAGATCGCAGTATAAGCTGCGCAGCTTCGGTTCTAGTGCCATTGACCTGTCAGCGTAAAGAGATGCCATGCGTACACTGCCATCATCGTTTTGGCGTCGGCAATCCGCCCGTCTGCAATGTACTGGTACGCTTCCTCCAATGTCAGCTCGGAGACCTCTAAGAACTCATCCTCATCCAGCGCCATATCCCCCGGCTGGGCATTGTCCGTCACATACAGATGAATAATTTCATCCGCGAAGCCGGGTGAAGTATAGAAGGATTTCAGAAGCTTCAGCTCTCCGCTGTGAAAACCGGTTTCCTCCTGCAGCTCACGTCCTGCGGCGGCCAGCGGGTCCTCGCCTTTATCCAGCTTGCCTGCGGGAATCTCCACTTCCGTACGATGCATTGGCTGACGGTATTGCTCTACGACCAGCATTTTGTTGTTGTTCAGCGCCAGCACGGCCACAGCACCGGGATGTTTCACCACCTCGCGCGTAGCGGTATTTCCATCCGGCAGCTTCACGGTATCTACCTGCAGGGTAATGATCTTGCCTTCAAAAATCGGCTGCGTGGACAATGTCTCTTCGTCTAATGCCGGGTTGCGGTTGATTTCATCTTTTTTCATAGTTTCATGGTCTCCTTTAACTGGGCTCTGCATAAGGTGTATTATAGCAAACTTAAGGGGAAAGAAGGAATGCAGGCATGAAGGACATTCTTATCCGTACAAGCACATCAGCGGTTACAATCGTAGGTAAGCCTGAGCAGATCCAAGCAGTCATCGCAGGCTGGACACAAAAATACGGACGTGATATGCCCCTGGCTTACGTTCTTCGGCTTCAGGCAGAGTCCCGGATTCATCCGCCCAAAGCCGGCTGAATCTTACCTGCCTACCTTCACCCGCCGGCTAAACATAAGGAGCTGTTCCCGGGCATTCCCGGAAACAGCTCCTTCATTTCATGTATGCGCCTTACAGACACTCATCTGTTAAGCTTGAATGCTTTCTTTTACAATTGCTACAACCAGTTCAGCTGTCTTGATGATGTCCTCAGCTTTGATCCGTTCCTTGGTCGTATGAATATGCTCATATCCAATTGCCAGATTCACCGTCGGAACCTTCAGTCCGTTGAATACGTTAGCGTCGCTTCCACCGCCAGAGGGGAACAGGCGGGTCTTCAAACCCAGTGAAGTAATCGCCCGGTCGGCAAGCTGAACTACAGGATCATGTTCATTGAAGCTGAATGCGGGATAGATAATCTCACTGCGGAACTCGCACTCTGCACCATATTCCCTCACTGTAGTTTCCAGCGCTTCACGCATGGAAGCGATCTGAAGTTCCACCTTCTCCTGCACAATACTGCGCGCTTCCGCGTCCAGCTGTACATGATCGCAGACGACATTCGTCGGCCCCCCGCCTGCGAACTTACCAATGTTAGCGGTTGTTTCTTTATCAATGCGTCCCAGCTTCATCGCTGAAATAGCCTTGCTGGCGACCTGGATGGCGCTGATGCCGTCCTCAGGGTTAACCCCTGCATGAGCAGATTTCCCAAAAATCTGCATCGTTACTCTCGCCTGTGCCGGTGCCGCTACAGCTATCCCTCCAACTTCACCGTTGGAATCAAGAGCGAAGCCAATATCCGCATCCAGATGGTTCGGGTCCATCGCCCGTGCGCCAAGCAGTCCGGATTCTTCACCCGCTGTAATCACGAACTGAATCTGCCCGTGCGGAATCTTC
>CAKMKL010000089.1 GCA_927443375.1 uncultured Paenibacillus sp.
ACACCAAGTGACAACGGGTGGTCCATCGGACAGATGTTTCAGCATCTTATTAATTCGGCGCTGTATATGCAGCTTCGTAATGTCGATCAGTGCCTGGTACCGGCTCAGGACATTCAGGGAACTTCAGGTGGAAAAACAGAGCCGGGTGCCGCTTTATTTGCCCATGGAAGCTTCCCGCCCGTCCGGGTTCAGGTTCCGCCTTCCCCGGAATATACGCCGGAGCAGCCGGAGAGCAAAGAGCAGCTGATTCAAGGATTACACACGGTCATCCGGAGGATGAAGGAGATTGAACCTGCACTCGCAGAAGCGTCCCGGCACAATACAATGCCTCATCCGCGGTTCGGCGGGCTGAGTGCGGAGGAATGGTTCCTGCTTGTTGAGATGCACTACCGGCATCATCTGTTGCAGCTGGGCCGCTTAAAGCAGGAACTGGTGCTTGAAAGGACCTGAATTGCTTACTGAATCCGGCGTTTCCTGCCTGCAAAAAAGTGTAATTAGTGCTCAGCAGATACTGTAAAATGGAGTAATAGAGCATATTACATTTTATTGACAGTTGCGGGAGGAAGGTTGGAGCATGAAGCATCTTTTAAGGCAATATATGGCCCGGCTGACCTCTTTGAGTGAGGCAGAGCAGCACGCCATCCTGGAAGAAATCCTGGTGGAAACTTACACGAAAGGAACGGTTCTGCTGAGACAGGGAGAGGTCCCGGGCAAATGTTATTTTGTCCTTAAGGGATGCGTGCGGCAGCATGCTGTTGACGTTATGGGCCGGGAAGTGACTTCCAACTTCTATACCGAGGAGCAGGCGATCTCCATCTTTAATGCGCATAAACCGGATAAGTCGTCGGATTACACGCTGACCTGTCTGGAGGACTCGGTGCTTGTCATCGGCCCGCTGGATACGGAGCAGGAGATGTATGCCAGACACACCCAGCTGGAGACGATGACCCGCCGGATGATTGAGGAGAGCTTCGGTCAGGTACAGGAGGAGTTTGCCGCTTTTATTGCTTCTACGCCGGAAGAACGCCTCAAGGCTCTGCTTCACCAAAGACCGGGACTCATCAGCCGTGTCCCCCAGCATCAATTGGCGAGCTATCTCGGAATGACACCGGAGTCGCTGAGCCGGATCAAGAAGCGGATTTACCGGGAACACGCGGAGCTGGAACTCTGAAGAGCAGCCATAGGCCTAGGCCCAGCTCGCCTGCAGTCATCGGCAGCATGAATATCCATTCAACCACTTGGATAACATCCTCACCCCCCGGAGCAAGGGTGCGGCTCAGATGGACAACGGCATAACCGGCTGCGGCCAGCAGCAACAGAAGGCTAATCAGCTTCGGAATGTTCCGCGATCGCAACGCCAGCAGCCCCACCATAAGCAGATGGCCCCCAAACAGAATCAGACCGATCGACCATACTGCTTCAAAAGCCCCGAGAAACAGCATCACTTCCGCCTGCAGCTCACCGGATGTGAAGACTGATAGCTCCTGTCCCCTGCTGTCTGTAAGCAGTGAGACGACAACCAGACAGGAAACGGCAACGGCGAGTACCGCTGTATAGCATAGACGCAGCCATGCGCCCAGCAGGGACAGTCCCTTATCCACCGGCTTCAGAACCGTATACAAGGCCCAGGCGGCTATGATGTCGCAGGCTATAATCAGTACCCAGCCGAGAATTTCTGCTCTGAACAGCAGAGGGGAAGCGGTCAGGTGGCTGATGGTAGCGGCAGCATCCCCCTCAACAATAAGACTTCCATGAATCGTTCCGTACGAAATTGCGGCGGCTACCGCCATCAGAATAATTGAAATACCACCGGTTCGTGCCACTGCAGCAGACATCAACATGACCCCCTATTAAATAGATGACTCTATTGTACTTAGCGTGTAACGGCGCTTCATTGACTTAAGTCAAGAGACAGGAGTGACAGCACAAACAGCGCGCATCGGTGGAGTACCGACACGCGCTTGGGGCTTAACTTATTGCAGATGCCTACTATGATAGGCCCTGTTTGCCGGGCCCTTATGGCCGTGCAGCGGCAGGTGTGAACGGGCTGTTCTTGTATTGCATCAGCGGTGCCAGCCATACCATGCCGGTTCCGCGGTATACATTGACCAGTCCTTCGCCGGATGCGGCGGAGCCCAGTTTGGTTTTTCCGGATTTCTCGACGGTGAAGTCCAGGGAATTGGACCACATGAGCGCGAAATTACCATCGACCTTCAGCACATCGTTCTGCAGTTCAATCACAACAGCCTCTTCAGTGGGAATCGGCGCTTCCAAGGCCAGGATGCCTTTGCCGCGGGCACTTAGATTGAACAGGCCTTCTCCGCCCAGCGCCGCAGAGGACAGATTCTTACGCGCAGCTACAGCGATCTCAAGCGTGGTCTCGCAAGCCAGGAACATACCATCGTCTATGACAATATGGTCGTTGTCGACGTCAATTAACCACAGGTATTTGTAAGTGGTTTCCAATAGAATGGTCCCCGTGCCTTTATAAAGCGGCTTGATGGCACTGCTTCCTGACACTGCACTGGATACAATATTGCGCATCAGGCCGCCGACACCTTTTACACCTGAGGTCATTTCGATATTCCCCACCATATACTGCATAGCACCCGCGCTCAGCATAACCTCACTATTATTCAGTTCGATCATCAGCTGCTTATTGCGCATATTGATCTTGCTCATGAAGTAATTGGATTGTGCCTCCAGTATAGTTGTGCTGCTCAAATCCTCTTTGTATTCGATCACTGTAAATCCGCCAAGCTGCTCCTTGATCACAACATTATGGTTATCTTTAAGATTATTAATCGTAAAAGCCATACGATTCATTCCTCCCCTGATGTTGTTGGCAAAAATTGTACAAATAGCCGTTTAGTGCATAGGTATTCGACAAAAGAACCCTATTTCCTTTAGCGCGAAGGTTCTGCTGATTTCCATTTGCTGTATCCAGTCTGGTAGAATAATAGCATCATATTTAGACTGGGGAGGCAGGTCACAAGGCTATGGATACTAACCTGACCGCACAGCTGGCAAAGTGGCATGAAGACGGCGAGCATCAGCAGATTGTTGACATTCTGCTAGAGATTCCTCCGGGTGAACGGGACTACGGGATCATCAGCAGCCTGGGCAGAGCGTATAACAATCTGGAACGTTACGAAGAAGGGCTGGAGCAGTTTCAGCTGATAGCCGGGGAAGGGCAGAGGGACCCACTGTGGCATTTTCGCATAGGATATTCTTATTATTATCTCAAGAGATATGAGGAAGCTTCGCAGGCGTTCGGCCACGCGGTGGCCCTTGACCCGGATGACGGCGATTCGGCAAGACTGCTCGAGTGGAGCTGGCAGAAAGCGGCTAAAGAGAAGCTGACTTCAATGAGACGGGAGCTCAGCAGACAGCGCAGAGATTCTGAGCAAGCAGAGCGGGCGGTGCCTTTTGAAGTGATGGACCTGTCTGCCTTCTGGGATGACAGTGACTATGCCCTGAAGGAATATGTCCTGGAGCCTCCCAGTGATCAGCTGATCGCCTCGGTTGAGGAGGAACTTGGCTACAAGCTGCCGGCTTCCTACATCGCGCTGATGAAGCAGCACAACGGTGGCGTTCCGTATAATACATGTTTTCCTACAGAAGAAGCGACCTCCTGGGCAGAGGATCATGTCGCCATAACCGGGATTATGGGCATCGGCCGGGACAAACAATACTCCCTCTGCGGGGAGCTGGGTAGTCCGTTCATGATTGAAGAATGGGGTTACCCTGACATTGGAGTGGTGATCTGCGATTGTCCTTCAGCCGGACATGATGTGATCATGCTGGATTACCGCTATTGCGGGAAGGACGGGGAGCCAGAGGTTATTCATGTGGATCAGGAGGATAACTACGAGATTACGTACTTAGCGCCCGATTTCGAGACCTTTATCCGCGGGCTGGTGAATGAGGAGGTATTTGATACCTCAGAGGAAGATAAGGAAGAGGATATCTGAACTTTTGATTTTTTATTTGCTTCAAATTGTATATAATTATCTGATAATAGCCGATAACCTTTTCATAGTATCCCTGAGTGGAGCCTTGCTTCTTTTAGCCCCTGAGCGGCCCGGCTTCTTTTTTGCAAATATACAAGAGATAAGGAAGGTTTTTTATGAGCAGCGTACAGAAAAAAACAGACATTATCTTAATTGGTGCAGGAGTCATGAGTGCGACTTTGGGAGCTTTGCTGAAAGAGCTGGCCCCGGAATGGGAAATTAAAGTGTTTGAGAAGCTTGCAGGTGCGGGAGAAGAAAGCTCTAACGAATGGAACAATGCGGGTACGGGTCATGCCGCACTTTGTGAGCTTAATTATACGTCCGAAAAGCCCGACGGGTCGGTAGATATCAGTAAAGCGGTCAAAATCAATGAACAGTTTCAGCTCTCCAGACAGTTCTGGTCTTACCTGGTGAACCACAATTTAATTCGCCGTCCGCAGGACTTCATTATGCCGATCCCGCATATGAGCTGGGTGGAGGGCGAGCAGGCGGTTAGTTTTTTGAACAAGCGATTTAAAGCGCTATCAAAAAATCCGCTATTTCAAGGGATGGAGTTCTCCGATGACCCCCGGAAGCTGAAGGAATGGATTCCGCTAATGATGGAGGGACGCACCCCGAATCAGCCGGTCGCCGCAACCAAAACCGAAGCAGGAACAGATGTTAACTTTGGCGCGTTGACCCGGCTGTTATTCGATCATCTGCAAAGCCGGAAGGTTGAGATCCACTACAAGCACGGGATCAAGGATATTAAACGGACTGGTGATGGCTTGTGGAAGGTTAAAGTGCAGAATCTGGATAACGGGCAGATTGAATACCATGCGGCCAAATTCGTCTTTATCGGTGCCGGCGGCGGAAGCCTGTCTTTATTGCAAAAAACCGGCATCCCGGAGTCCAAACACATCGGAGGGTTTCCGGTGAGCGGATTATTCATGGTCTGCCAGAATCCCGAGGTTGTCGCGCGGCATCATGCCAAAGTATACGGTAAAGCCAAGCTCGGCGCTCCGCCTATGTCGGTTCCGCATCTGGATACCCGGTATATCGGCAATACGAAGGCGCTGCTGTTCGGACCGTTTGCCGGCTTCTCGCCGAAGTTCCTCAAAACAGGGTCCAACCTGGATCTGATTAATTCCGTTAAACCGAATAATCTGTTCACGATGCTGGCGGCAGGTGCCAAGGAAATGGCGCTGACCAAATATCTGATCCAGCAGCTGATGTTATCGAACGAACAGCGCATGAACGAACTGCGCGAGTTTATTCCGAATGCCAAAAGCGAAGACTGGAAAATCGTCGTTGCCGGCCAGCGTGTGCAGGTGATCAAGGATACGGCGGATGGCAAAGGAACGCTCCAGTTCGGTACGGAGGTAGTCAGTGCCGCCGATGGCTCGGTAGCTGCGCTGCTTGGCGCATCTCCGGGTGCTTCCACTGCCGTCCATGTCATGCTGGAGGTGCTGGAGAAATGCTTCCCGCAGCATATGAAGGCATGGGAGCCGAAGATCAAAGAAATGATCCCTTCCTATGGCGTGTCCCTGGCGGCACACCCCGAAATGCTTCAGGAGGTGCTGGGGTCCATTACGCAGTCGCTGGGCTTGCGCGAAGAAGCCCGGCAGAAGCAGGCTTATTTCTGATTTAGTACATGAACCCTGCGGCGAGGGAAAGTTATAGGACAATGAAACAAACAGCATGGCTCCGATGGGGACTGAACTCCCGCATGAGCCATGCTGTTTTTGGTCTGTTAAGATGTTATCTCAGGTATGTCCTGTTTAGTTCATGGAGCAAGTCAGTTTATTAATGAACTGTTTCCTGTCGCTAACATTCATTTTAGTATAAATATTGTTTAGAGTGTTGCGTACTGTACCCTCTGTAATTCCAAGCAGACTAGAGATATAAAGAGCACTCTTTTCCAAATACCAGCTTGTCGAAACCTCCCGTTCTCTTGGAGACAGCTTATATTGATCAAACTGTTTATTAAGATTATTTAAATCTTGATTTGATTTTCTATCTTCCGCCCCTCGGGTGACAGCAGTTCCTAACTGATATAGAAACGGAATGGCGAACTCAGAGGGCTGGTTTCTATTAAAAAACATAGTGATATAGCCAGTTGTTTTTCCATCTGTCAAAAGCGGTACGGCAATGCTGTTCCATTCTTGGAAGGCAGGAAACGTATGTTCAGCTCCCCTAACGATGCCTATCATTTCCATCTTCATGGAAAGAGACAAAGCATTCACTCCAAAGATGTAATCAGATAAGTTCAATCCAATTCCGAGTCCCTCTAAATTTATACCTTCACGCATCGCTTCCAATGAGTAGATTAAATCAATGATTACACCTGCATCGTTGACGAGAAGGATCATCAATACAACAGAGATAAGTACACTAAGCTTTGTTACTTCTGTGCGGAATGAACGGACCAAACTTTGATTAACATTGTCTTTACTAACACATGTGGGAGCTTCTATATTTGGCTCAACCAGCGTATTTATATCGCTAGATAACTTTTGGTTTAAAGACTCTAAAATCTTAATACTATTATTCCGGACAGAACACCAGTTTGTTACCGAAGGCATCTGCACACTCCCTTTATATTATTCTGGTAAAATTACATAAATATACTATATTATAATCCTTTTTTTGTAAATATGTTGTTTTGCACATTTATAGTTTTTATATAAGGATTAAGATATAGAAAGATACAATAAATACCAAGCAATGACTTTTCTATTTAAATGGACTGCTGGCCAGCATTCAGATATATTCCATTCAGCCAAAGGAGAAAATATGTTAACAAAAACTAAATTCATTTTGTCTATGTCGCTCTTATTCGCAATGATTCCAAATTTCACGGCAAATGCGCAATCAGTACCAGTGGAATACGATAGTAATATTAAAGATGCTATCCAAACGGAATTGATGTTAGATGGAGGTGTATCAAGGCAGTCAGCAACGGTCTCAAGGATGGATGATAGTGATTTCAATAGTACTGTCAACAATATGCTGGCCAGTGGGAATTTGAAAAATGAGACCAAGCAGAAAATTGAAAAATTAAAGAATGCTGAGGTCTTCACTCTTGTCATCGACGAGAACGGTAACTTGCAGGAAGCTACGAGTTCAAAGAAAGGGGATGTAAAAGCAGAATTTGATAAAAAAGTCGTAGTCAACGATAATAAAGTAGCCAGCCGAAAATCTAATTTCAAGCTTGCAATGGCTCTCGTTAATCAAGGGAGCACTAGTGGTAATACCACAGGAGCATTTCATAGACTTCAGACTCCTGCAAGCGGTTCAACCATTTATAATGGAGTTGTGGCAGATTCCATTACATTCCCAACTTATGATATAGCGGGAGCTTACAGTTATGGAGAAGCTGCTTATATGTATACCGGGGTCGATGGTGTAGCAGAAGTAGGATTTGAAGGAGTATATTCTCAGACCACCCCCGCTGGCTGGTATCCGGTTTTTCATGCTAAAGTTTCACATCAAGTTACATCCGGCGACGACAATGGCTACACTCAACCTTATGGAAGTGATCTTACATATGTGTACAGATCCAAAAAATATAACGGCGGAGATACCATTAGCGGATATAAAGTATACTATTATTCTACGGAAAGTGCTCTGACAATAAGAGAGCAAATTAACTATAGTGACATTTATGTTGTTAAATTTGCTAACTTAGGTTCAACGGGTCGATCGGTAAAGCGCGTTACCGCAATTGCCATGAATAGCGCTACTTCCACGACCTCTGATTTCCATTATTCGTTCACTACACCAGCAGTATGGAGAAATACGAGATTTTAAATTAACAATAGTACCGATGCCCTTTATTCCGGACAAATATCAAATCTTGCAAATGATGTTTGGCTTCACGGGGGACACATCGATTATACGTCCAATAATGTTTTAACCAACAGCCTTGTAGAGAGCTATCTCTTTACGAAATAACAAAATACGAAATAATAAAGTGCAATAACCATCTCTGTCAGAGATGGTTATTGCAATCGAAAGGATCACATGAGAACATGAAAAAAACCTCATTGTTTACCCTTCTCTTGCTGTTCGTGCTGAACGCACTGGCGCTGCCGGTGGGTGCAGCCAGCACTGCTTCCACTTCCATTGCACTGCCGGAAACAGCCTTCACAGGCGGGGATTTCTATGCACCGTCGATTACCCCGCTTAATGGCAATCAGGTACTGTTGTTGAACCGGAACGTAGATGAGTCCAGTACGGTTCAAGTGCTAGACACTGCGCTTCATACCGTGTTATGGAGCCGGACGCTTAAGATCTATGATCTTGCCGTGGTCAGTATTTCGCAAAAAATTGTTCTCTTAACCGAAGAAAAAAAGGCGATTAAAAAGCTTGTCATCGGCTATGACGGAAAGGAATTAAGCAGCGACAACTATCATTACGCGCTTAAGCTGCCAAATACCAACGACAACAAATCCTTTTATATAAGATGGTCAGCACCGAACGGGAACGTTTCGGAACGAATCGCCATTGTATCGGGTGAACAGTTCCAGCTATTCCAGAGCCCATGGAAGACCAATACAGTGAACTATAATTTGAAGCTAAGCCCAAGTGATACTTACGAGGATATCCACTTGGCTGATGTTAAATATCCGGGCTACCCTTACGTTGTTGCTGAATACCACGCATCGGGTATTGGGACAACCGCATATGTACTGCGTGTAATTAACTTGTATACTAAGCAGGAATATTCAATACCTTTTGGCAGTAAACAGAGACTGGGCGGACACAACATTCAGTATCAGATTTCCGGAAAAGAGCTCCTTGTCGGTACGTCACATGAAGAACGAATGGGGGCCTCCATCACCAATCCTGAAGCTCCACAGCCGACGTTCTACCGCTACCAGTTAACTACGGGTAAGCTGATAAAATCGTTAACTGCTAATTTTGTCCCGGACCAGGATGTGTACGGCTGGAAAACCCAGCTGCTTGGGAATACACTGTTTGTGCAGGATCTGAACAATAACAGCTGGAGCCTGTATGACACAACTGGAACTCAGGTTGTGCTGCCAACCGGTGAGCAGAGAGCATCACCACTGATTTTGCTCGAAGTAAACTATAAATTAAGAAGTGTGACGTTTCTTTCAGCTAAAGGAAATGACCAATCCGAGATGATAACCGTGAAGTTTTAAGTTCTCGGCAGTTCATTATATTTTTTGAGATAAAAACAGGTCTCCTAAAAAAGGGGGACCTATTTTTATGGGTAGGGTTATTATTTTCGTAATTGTTGTCTATCCCTATACATAGTCCGGTATACGGAAGGGGTGAGGTGTTCAAACTTTTTGAAGGTCTTAATGAAGTAGCCGGCATCACAGAAGCCTAATGTGTCGCTGATCTGATTGACGGGCTGATCGGTTGTCTCCAGGAGCTGCTTGGCCCACTCAATCTTCAGCCGCGGAGCGAAGGTGGAGAAGTTCTCCCCGGTCTCCTTGGTGAAGATCCGGCTGAAATAGCTCGGGCTGATATGGCATTGTTTGGCCATGTCATTCAGGGTAATATTCTTATGCTTATGCTGATAGAAATAATCAAAGGCAGGCTGCAGCAGCGGATTGGATGACCGGAACTGCATCACGCTAAGCTCCTTAATCGAATGCTCCACCAGCGTATGGGACAGCTCGTTTTGCATCGCCTGAAGATGGCCGTAGACCGGATTGGAGGCAGGAGCAAAGTCGATGGCGGGTGAGGCCGGTTCCCTGAGCAGCGTTTTTTTGTACATCTGGATCGTCGTATTCTTCGATATGGCTTCACCTACAACATAATTGCACAGGTGGAATAACATATCTGCGGTGGTCGATACTTCTTCATAGGATAAGATAGGCAAAGACGCATACTCTGCTTCAAGCGCCTTGAACTTGTCTTCCGTATCGGCACTCGGCGGCCGTGAGACCAGCTGCTCCAGCTGGTGGCCGGAATCACGGAGCCTGATTTGTCCGGCCATGACCGCTCCGATGTATTGATTATCTATGATGATCGGGATGGCAATATCAACAATGTTGAAATGGCATTGATAGATATAAGGGGCATTGAGCCTTACCGCTTCAAGGCCGCCCCGGGCATCACATTTCTGGCAGTACTGGGACAGCACGTCATCCTTCCTCACTCCCTGGCAGAAGGGCTGGCAGTAGCTGTGCTTGCTGACGGGGATGCCTTTATAGTTAACGGTAATAATCGCCATCTTGGTGACGAGCGCGAGGGAGTCCTGCAGCACATGCCATTTCTCCAGGTCGATAATATTCTCCAGATTGAATAGCGGATTGCTCATGGTTGTCCTCCTTAATGCTGCGAGAAAGCATAGGTTATTGGGAATCATAGTGCAAGATTATACTACCCGACAAGTATATAACAAGAAAACACAATCTGAAAACGCTTAATTTAGTGAGGATAGTACAGTGCTTATCGATATTGGGCAGACTATACTTGATCTATAAAAGGAAATAGCAAATGCTTACGAAGCCAGTTTTGCTGCAAAGTTATTTCAAGAGAAGCGGATCTTCCGCAAAACTTTTAGGAGGAGTTCAGATGAGAAAAGCCTTTATCAGCCCAACTAAATATGTGCAAGGTGAGGATGAACTGTTCAACCTCGGTTACTTTGTACAGACCTTCGGCAATTCAGCACTTCTTATCGCCCACCCGGATGACGTGAAGCGTGTGCAGGCGAAGCTTGATTTTACCGCCGATAAGTTCAAGATTACGCTCGTAGAGAGCAACTTCCGGGGCGAATGCTCCCGCGAAGAGGTTGCGCGCCTTAAGGAGCTGGCCCGGGAGAATTCCTGTTCCTGTACCATCGGCCTCGGCGGAGGCAAGGCGATTGATACGGCGAAATGCGTAGCCGAAGGCGAAGCCTTGATTATCGTGCCGACGATCGCGGCGACCGATGCGCCGACAAGCCATTCCGCCGTTCTGTACACACCGGAGGGGCAGTTCGATGACTATGCTTATTTCAAGCAAAGTCCTAGTGTGGTCATGATCGATACAACGGTGATTGCCAATGCGCCGACAAGATTTCTCGTATCCGGGATGGGAGATGCGCTCTCGACTTATTTCGAAGCCCGGGCGACTTCAAACTCCTACTCAAATGTCAACGCGGGTCTGCCTTGCGGTGTACGCGAGGGCGTGTGCGGGCCTGCTAAAGGAACCAATACGGCCCTTGTGCTGGCGAAGTTCTGCTATGAAACTTTACTCAAAGACGGATTAAATGCCAAGGTGGCGAGCGACTGCAATCAGGTCACTCCTGCGTTGGAGAATATTATAGAAGCCAATATCCTGTTATCAGGTCTAGGGTTCGAAAGCGGCGGACTTGCTGCTGCCCATGCTATTCATAACGGATTGACCTCGCTTGAGGGTACGCACCACTATTACCACGGCGAGAAGGTGGCGTTCAGTACTATCGCCCAATTGGTGCTTGAGAATGCTGGCGGCAGCGAGCTGAACGAGGTACTGGATTTCTGTATCTCTGTGGGTCTACCAGTCTGCCTGGCAGACATTGGCGTGGACAGCATTTCGCCTGAAGAGCTGCTGAATGTGGCGCAGAAAGCCTGCATTGCGGAAGAGTCGATTCATTCGATGCCATTCCCGGTCACTGCGGAAGCTGTTGCCGCAGCCATTCGGGTAGCAGACCAGTTAGGCCGGAACTACAAGCTGGCCAAGGGGGTATAAGATGAAGAAAATCATAAATACACCGGAGACAATGGTACGGGAGATGTGCAGCGGACTGGTGCTGGCCCATCCAAGCCTTACATTCAACAGCAAGTACAAAGTCATTACGAAGAAGCAGTTGAATCCGGACAAAGTGACGTTAATCAGCGGCGGGGGAAGCGGACATGAACCTGCCCATGCCGGATTCGTCGGGAAAGGGATGCTGGATGCTGCAGTCTGTGGCGATATCTTCGCATCTCCCTCCCAAATTCAGGTGTACCAGGCGATCCGCTCTACGGCGGGGCAGCAGGGAACCCTGTTAATTATCAAAAATTACAGCGGCGATATGATGAATTTCAAGAATGCCGCGTTTCTGGCGGGCGAAGACGGCATAGAGGTCGATTATGTGAAGGTCGATGATGATATTGCCGTGGAAGACAGCCTCTACACCGTCGGCAAAAGAGGCGTGGCCGGTACGGTCCTGGTGCATAAGATCGCCGGGGCGGCAGCGGAGCGGGGAATGTCCCTGCGGGAGGTGAAGGAAGCGGCCCAAAAGGCAATTGATCATACCCGGAGCATCGGCTTCGCCTTCACATCCTGCACGGTTCCGGCCAAGGGAACGCCTACCTTCAAGCTTGAGGAGAATGAAATGGAATATGGGGTCGGCATTCACGGTGAGCCCGGTATCCGTAGAGAGCCTGTCGTAACAGCCGATGAGCTGGCAGGCAGAATGGTTACCGCCTTACTGGAGAGCCTGGACGCAAGCGGAGACAAGGTCCGGGAGGTTACCGTACTCGTCAACGGATTCGGCGGCACCCCGCTTCAGGAGCTCTATCTGCTGAGCAACTCGGTCGTCCGTGAACTGGATGCCAGACAAATTACAGTACATAACGTACTGGCCGGCAACTTCATGACCAGCATCGATATG
>CAKMKL010000090.1 GCA_927443375.1 uncultured Paenibacillus sp.
GCGGACAGCACAGCCTTTGTGGCGCAGTCTGATGCATCTAAGCGGTAAATAAAAAATTGCTCAGCGCTTAGTGCGTATGACTTTCGCTACATACGCGTCCTTGACCTGATGGCTTTCACCCACGGTGAGCTGACGAAGGAAAGCCGTGTGCGGGAAATCCGCATGCACGGTTTGACGGGGAGTCCGAGAGAGTAATCCCTCGTCTTACCCTACTATTAGGCGTTTATTATGTAACTATAATAAGCGAATCTCCCGCGAGCGGATAAGCGCCATAAAAGGGAGCCTCAGGAAAGAGAAAGTGTCTAGGAATCCGGCTTACAGGTAGTTAGTCAATCGCGGAATTTAGAGGGAAAAGTCCCTCTGATGACGGCTTAAATAAGCCAAATAGTGAGATCAAAGGGAAAAGTCCCGTTGATTTTGACGTAACCGGTCAATATGGTGGGATGAGAGGGAAAAGTCCCGTTAACATTCCCCCCCCTTTTTTTTAAGCCCCATTAGTTTAAGCTCCACTATATTTGTATGCGGTTACATGTTTTCGTGCGGTCAGGCGCGGTCAAGCTCTTTTCGTTCATGCGCGGCAGTAGGGGCTGCATACAATAAGGTGAGGCTGTGTCCCGAAGTCTTGCAGGGGATGACGGCAACTAGAGGGTTTGAGAGGATGAGACATATGCAGCAATATATTACCCGCAGGGGAGACACTGTTAACCGCATTGCCGCCAGGCATGGACTTACACCGGAGCATGTCATTCAAGGGAATCCGTGGGCAGGGAGACAGCCCTACCTGTACCCGGGGCAGATTCTTTTTCTGCCCTCTGCACCGCGCAAGCGTTACTCCGTGCAGCAGGGGGACGATGCAGCTTCCATCTCCGCTCTATTCGGAGTGAGCATTGAGGAGCTTGAGATTCTGAATCCCGGCGTCACCTCCGCACGCCAATGTATCCCGGGTAAGGTGCTGGTCATCCCCCAGCCGCTGTCCAGCAGCAGGGTAGCTGTCAACAGTGAATACGGACCGGAAGATGTACAGGAAGAGATTAGGCAGCTTACGGACAAATTTCCTTTTCTTCACCGGGACAGCATCGGAACCAGTGTGCTCGGCAAACCGCTGCATGTGCTGCGGATCGGGAATGGCCCCCGGTATCTGCATGTAAACGCCGCTCTGCACGCCAATGAATGGCTGACATCACCTTGCCTGATGTCTTTTATAGAACAATATGCCTCAGCTTATGCGGAGGGGAGGGACTGGAACGGACATGATCCGGCGCTCTGGTACCGGAACTGGACAATATGGGCTGTGCCGATGGCCAACCCGGATGGTGTTGAGCTGGTACAGGAAGGTGTATTGCCGGGGTATCCCTATTATGAAAGGCTCATGAAATGGAACAGCGGCAGGCGCAGCTTCCGTCACTGGAAGGCCAACCTCCGCGGTGTGGATCTCGGCGACCAGTTCCCGGCTCACTGGGAGGAAGAGGTTGCCCGGCGAAGAATAACCGGCCCGGGTCCCCGCGATTACAGCGGCCCCGCCCCGTTAAGCGAACCTGAAGCCGCAGCGCTCGCGGCTCTGGCGGAGCAATATCCCGGAGAAGCAGCAGTGTCGCTCCACAGCCAGGGCGGAGAAATCTACTGGAATTACCGGGGATATGAACCGCCAGAGAGCAAAGAGCTGGCCGCCCGCCTGGCGGCGGCCAGCGGCTACCGCGCGGTTGAGCTGACCGGCAGTGACGCCGGGTATAAGGATTGGTTCATCCAGCGGTTCCGTAAGCCCGGCTTTACGGTAGAGCTGGGGAGTGGCAAGAATCCGCTGCCGCTTGCTGATTATGAGGATATGGCGCTGGAAACAGGCTGGATTTTAGCAACGATTCTCTCGAATTTTAAATAAAAATGAAACACATCCTGCAAATTTGCGTAAGATAACAGCAAAGGGTACGGCCGCAATCATAATTGCACTTGCTTCGCGGCTGTATCCTTTTCTTATGGAAAGAGGAGGATACCTATGAAACTAAGGAAATTGCTGTCGCTGAAGCGGTGGTCTCATATATTACGCAACTCCTGGCAATATGTTATTTCGCCTTCTGTAACGCTTGCGGACAAGCTGCTCTTCACCATTCCGGTGCTGTTGTACTGGGTATTGCCAGATATCATGCCTTTTATGCCGATTGATGATATTGGCGTGACCATGCTGCTGATGGGCTGGTTCGTGTCACGGATGGACCGCAAGTATCCGGCGCTAAAAAGCGGAAGATGAAATTTTAAAGAATCTTGTGCACTTAATTCCAGATCTATTTATTCCAGGGTAGTTGCTTTTACAGGCCACTTTCCTTAAAATAAATTATTGAGGTTTTAAAATATAGATGCCTGGGAGATGGATGAGGAATGAACGTCAAAATTACCCGCAATGCGGCTAAAGTGATAAAAAAAACCATGGAGCTTGAAGGCAACAGCGAACTGAAGCTGCGCGTAGCGATTACACATGCCCACGGCGACCATGCCCACTACGGTCTTGATTTGGACACGCCCAAAGAAACTGATGTTGTAATTTCTACGGATAAAGAGATCGATGTTATTCTTGATCCGAACCAGCCGCTGCTGGACGGTGTGAAGATCGATTACTTGTACTTCCCGGAAGAAGGCTTTGTCATTACTAATCCGTCAAAAGGTAATCATGGCGACCACTAAAAATTCGCCGATGACTAACGGACAAGAAGAAGGGTTGCTCCATGGCTAACGATATACAAATTTGTGATCAATGCAATCACACGCGAATGAAAACCATCCTGCCCAAGCTGCGCAAAATGGCACCGGACGCCGAGATCAAAGTTGGCTGCAAGTCCTACTGCGGACCTTGCGGCAAACGGGCCTTTATCTATATTAACGGACGTTATGTCAGTGCTCCGACTGAGGATGAAGTGCTGGCCAAAGCGGAAGCTTTTGTAAAACGGCCAGTCGCCAAAGATTAAATCTGATACCTGGCAGCAGGTTTCAGCCAGTGCACCCTATTAACGGGTTTAACAGCCTCCGCACCATGTGTGGAGGTTTTTTTGCATGCCCGGGTCCGGACCGGTTTGGGTCATGCTGTCAGGCCATGATATAATGTGCTTATTGTTTCACAGCTGTATACATAGATTAGGAGGCAATTGAGATGAAGCATCTGACTGACAGTACGATTCTGAATAACGGCGTGCATATGCCCTGGTTTGGTCTGGGAACCTATAAGGCGGAAGGTGCCGAGGTAGCCAAGGCGGTAGCAACCGCACTCGAACTGGGGTACCGTAGTATTGATACAGCAGCGGTCTACGGCAATGAAGAAGAGGTCGGACAGTCGATAGCCGCAAGCGGTGTGGCGCGGGATAGCCTTTTCGTGACTACGAAAGTGTGGAATACCGATCAGGGCTATGATACAACGCTGCGGGCCTTTGAAACCAGCTGCAAAAAGCTCGGGCTGGATATCATTGATCTGTATTTGATCCATTGGCCGGGCCAGACCCTATATAAGGACACCTGGCGTGCCCTGGAGCGCTTGTACGAGGAAGGCCGTGTGCGGGCGATCGGGGTCAGCAATTTCCAGATCCATCATCTGGAGGAATTGAAAAAGGAGAGCAGTATAGTCCCTGCAGTCAATCAGGTAGAGCTGCATCCGCGGTTCATCCAGAAGGAGCTGCATGACTACTGTGCACAGCATCAGATCCAGATTGAAGCGTGGGCACCCCTGATGAAGGGAAGACTGCAGGACAACGGGCTGCTGCAGGGCATCGCCGGGAAACACGGCAAGACGGTATCCCAGGTTATTCTGCGCTGGGGACTCCAGAACTCCATCGTCATCATTCCTAAGTCAGTTACGGCCTCGCGGATTAAAGAGAACAGTGAAATCTTCGATTTTGAGCTGTCAGCGGATGAAGTCAGCGCGATTAGCGGGCTGGATGCCGGAGAGCGGATCGGCACGAATCCGGATAACCTGCTGTTCTAGAACGTCATAGACACATAAATAGCCTTAAGCTCCTTACAGCGCTGCTGTATGGGCTTAAGGCTATTTGCATGCTGCTTATTGCGGATTACGCGGCGGGAGCGGGCCCAGATACTGATAGTATTGGCACTCGATCCGGCCGTTGTACAGCTTGCGGCGCTTGTCCGCTTTGCGGCCGTAATATTGTTCGAATTCCTTGTAGGGGCTGATCGCAAAAAAGGACCAAGTCGGCAAATACAGCATCATCTCGCCGAATTGGCGGGTCAGCTTCTCTACTTCCTTGTCATTACTGATCCGCTCGCCGTAAGGCGGGTTCGTGATGATGCAGCCGTAATCGCCTTCAGGGCGGGCTTTGGCAGCCGCGAGGTGCTTGAAGGTGATTTCTCCGGCCAGTCCAGCGCTTTTGGCAGCCGCTTCGGCAATTTCAATCGCTGCCGGATCGATATCGGTACCGGTCAATTGCAGCGGATAATCGTCGCGTACGGCATCGAAGGCCTCATCGCGGGCTTCTTCCCACAGGCGCTTCGGAATCTCCGGCCAATGTTCGGACGGGAACGAACGCCGCAGTCCAGGCGCGATGTTCCAGGCAATCATTGCCGCTTCGATCAGGATGGTACCGGAGCCGCAGCACGGATCGTATAATGGACGGTGGCCGTTCCAGCGGCTTAGCTGGATGAGGGCGGCAGCCATTGTTTCCTTCAGCGGCGCTTCTGTCGCCTGGCGGCGGTAGCCGCGTTTGTGCAGTGCCGGGCCGGTGGTATCCAAAGTAATCAGGGCGATGTCGTTCAGCAGAATCACTTCAACCACATAGCGCGGGCCGTTCTCCGGGAACCACTCGGTGCGGTAGGACTGCTTCAGCTTCTCTACAATCGCTTTCTTGACAATCCCCTGGCAGGCAGGTACGCTGGTAAGCTGGGATTTGTGGGACCGTCCTTCTACCGGAAACTCTCCGTTTTCGGGAATCCAGTCTTCCCAGTTGATAGCTTTGACGCCTTCGAACAGCTCATCGAAGGTTTTGGCGGGGAATTGGCCCATTTTGACCAGGACCCGGTCAGAGGTACGCAGCCATAAATTGCAGCGGCAGATATCGATATAATCTCCGCTGAACAAGACTCGTCCGTTCTCGACTGTAGTCTCATAACCCAGTTCGTTTAGTTCACGTGCTACTACAGCCTCCAGCCCCATAGGGGCGGTGGCGATCAATTGTAATTTACCCAAATGCGCTCAACTCCGTTTAGCTTGTAGATGGTTGCTCCTAGCCAGTACAATAAGATAAGCAGAGAAGTAACAACGACACTGTGCATCGCCTTTATTCTGTGCATGCGCTTAGTAAAGCTTGTCCTAGCCGATCCTTCTAAGTATAGGTGAATGCGCTGGACTTCACAATATCAAAGGAGAATACATATGCCTAATCAGGAAGAATACAGCGAAAAGCTCTATACAGAGGATGAATTATTGCTTGAGGTCAAACAGGCGATTGCGGATCACGGGATGCCTGAGGTCTCCATCGCTCCGGGGTACGGGCGGCTGCTCTCGATGCTGGTCCGTCTGTCCCGCTCCACCCGCATTCTGGAGATCGGTGCGCTTGGCGGATACAGCGGTATCTGCTTATGCCGCGGATTTGCCTCCGGCGGACAGCTGACCTCCCTTGAGCTGAAGGCGGAATACGCCGGACTGGCACATAGCCACTTAGCAAAAGCGGGCTTCGGCGAAGCCGTAGAATACAAAATCGGCCCCGCGCTGGACAGCCTGAAGGGGCTCGAAGCGGAGGGCCGGACATTTGATTTCTTTTTCATCGATGCAGACAAAGAGAATTATCCGAATTATCTGGAGTATGCAATCCGTCTGGCATCACCGGGGGCCATTATCGCCGGGGATAATATTTTCCTGCGCGGCCGCACCCTGAACACAGATAAGAACGGACCCGCAGTACAGGCGATGCGCCGGTTCAATGAGATGATCGCCAGCGATGAGCGGCTGACCAGCACGCTGCTGCCTGCGTACGATGGACTGGCTTTAGCCATGGTGAAGTAAGCTGGAGTCTCCGGGTCTCAGCGGAACCAATGGTGCCGGGTCGGCTTGTACAGTTTAAGGCGTACCCAGACTGTATTCATTAGCAGGAATCCGCCGGAAATAATGAACAAGCCTTCAATCCCGATATAACCCGATAAGAATCCGCCGATAACTGCTCCAAGCATATTACCGAGAGCCAGCGTGCTGCTGTTGAAGCCGAAGGCCCTGCTCTCTTTGCCGTCTGGAGTATAGGAACGGATGAGTGCGTTCACGCTTGGCAGCAGCCCTCCCATAAACACTCCCATCAGGAAACGGATGATGATCAGCTGCCACACGCTTGTTACAAAAGCTTGCGGAATAAGGAACAGGGACGCGCCGATCAGCGCATAAGTCAAGATACGATGGGCGCCGACCTTATCGCTCAGCCTGCCGAGAAGCGGAGAAGCCAGCATGTTGGATATACCGGTAACGGCGCTGACCATTCCTGCCCAGAATGCAATATTTACGGCTGATCCATGCAGCTTCTCCACGTACAGCGGCAGCAGGGACATCGGGCTGATCATCGCAAACTGCAGCAGGAAGGTCACGCCGAACAGTGCTGGCAGCTGGGGCACCTTGGCCAGTTCTTTAAATCCTTCGAGGACGGATACCTGAGGCACTTTTGCGGCTTCGACCCGGTTGAACTTCTCTTTCACAAGGAATAAAGCAAGCAGTGAAGCGACGAACAGCAGCGCCCCAACGACATAAAAAATCGGGCGGAAGCCGATCCAGTCAGCCAGCGCCCCGCCGATCAGCGGTCCCAGAATCGTTCCGGCCACCGACCCGGACTGCATCAGCCCCATGGCAAAGCCCATACGGGGTTTAGGGGTTGTACCCGATACCAGCGCGATGGAGGCCGGGTTGAAGCCGGAAATCGTCCCGTTCAGCAGGCGCAGCAGCAGGAGCTGCATCGGAGACTGGGCGAAGCCCATCAGTACCATGACGATAGCCATACCGAAGCTGGAGCGCAGAAGCATGATTTTGCGGCCGTATTTGTCGGCGAGCTTGCCCCACAGCGGCTGGAATAGGAACGAGGTCAAAAAGTTTGCGGCAAAAATCAGGCCTGCCCACATCCCGATAGCATGATCACCGGTTACTCCCAGATCTTTGGCGAGATAAAGAGACAGGAACGGGGTAATCATCGTCATGCCGGCATTTACCAGAAATTGGCCGAACCAAAGCACCATGAGGTTGACCTTCCAAGTCTCCCAATTCTTCAAAGTGCTTTCACTTCCTTTCAGAGAGTTCTATCTAAAAAATTCACGAAAAATTGACATTCTATCAGTATATCATATGTTTTTGGTTGTCCGGTGCAACACTTGTCATAGTAATGTCATTGGATTGTCATTCCGTAGACGTGAGAACGGTTGTTACCATCTTTTAAAAGGGGCATAATAAGTTATATGCGTCAGCAACTATCCTATCAAACTAATGGAGATCTTATCATGACCTACAATGATACTTTTATCCGCGCCTGCAGACAGCAGGACACGGACCACGTTCCCGTATGGTACATGCGGCAAGCCGGCCGTTATGATCCCGAGTACCGTAAAATCAAGGAAAAATATTCACTGCTGGAAATCTGCAGCCAGCCGGAACTTGCGGCTGAAGTGACCTTGATGCCTGTGCGCAAGCTGGGTGTGGATGCGGCTATCCTGTATTCCGACATTATGAATCCGGTGG
>CAKMKL010000091.1 GCA_927443375.1 uncultured Paenibacillus sp.
GCTGAACTCTCCCGGTGTGAGAGCATATTCCTGAACTGCAGCCGAATGTTCCAGCTCACCGTTGAAGCTTAAAGCCGACACAGCCAATATGCTGTCAGCTTCACCTTCTAGTGTGGCTGTAATCTTGACGGAGCGGGAAGATACATCCGGGTCAAGGCGAATTCCGCTTAGATAGGATTTGCCGTAAAACTGGAGTTCCATGCGTCCGGTAATCCCGTTCCAGTTGGTTTGGGTGTCCGGTGAGGTTAAATGTCCGCCCTTAGTCGGATAACCGGTATTATCGACCCGGATGGTTATTGTCTGGGTGCCAGCCTTCAGCAGGCCGGTCAATTCATAGATATGTGCAGTATTCAGGCTGTTGCGGCTGCCGATTTCCTGGCCGTTCAGCCACAGCGTCGTCAGGCGCGTCCGTTCCAGATACAGCAGGCATCTCTTCCCCTCAAGCTCTTCGGGAATCACGATCTCCTTCGAATACCACGCTGATCCTTCGAACAGATATTCATCTGTTAATGCGCTGATTACAACCTCCTCATTCTTCGGTCCCTTGCGGGCATGCGATGTAGTACCCGGCAAAATGATATGATCTGAAAAAGGCAGAACCAGACCCTGTTTCCCTTCATCCAACTGTAACTTCCATTCGCCTTCAAGATCGATCATTGTCTGCAAATCTATCACTCCCAATAAGTAATCTCTCTACACCTATCATAGCTTCGTTTATCATTATATCCTCTCATGTATCCGTTATCAATTAATACAATAACAACGATAACATAAATAACAATACAAGCCATGCGGTTATCCGCACGGCTTGTGGCAAAGGTTCAACAATAGATTCATCTCAATATTCTGGCTTATCCGGACCAAATACAAGGCCGGCGGATTGCTTGGCCTGCTCTATTACACGCATAACCCGCTCACTGTGCTCAAGCATCCGCGATACCCTGTCCATGTCCTTCTCACGGATGATCTGTTCAAAAGCAATAAATTCATCATACATCCGGTGGGGATGATGTTTATGGTCCACTTGGACGGGCTTCTCTTTATTGGCAACATAATCAAAACTATCGATGATATTCGCCGAGCCGTTCAAGCGCAAATACCCTTGAACCCCCTGAATGTTCATCGCATTAGGAGCCGTACTGTCTTTGGCACCAATACAAACACATTTGAAATCCCCATAATCGAGCAAAAGGATGCCCGAGGTATCTATTCCGCGCTCCATATTTGCCAGATACTCCACCTTCACGGGGCTGCCAAAGAATCCGACAACCATATGAATGTTATAAATATTGATATCCATCAACGCACCTCCGGACATTTCCGGATTGAAGGCTGGCAGTACCTGACCCGCCTGGAAGGCATCGTATCTGGACGAATACTGGGAATAGTTGCATTCCACGATTCTGACAGGCCCCAGCTTAGGGAGAAATTCCTTCATTAATAAGTAATTGTTCAGATATTGATTCGTAATCGCCTCTATCAATACGAGTCCGCTTTGAAGCGCCAGCTGTTTAAGCTGCAGGAATTCCTGCAAATTGGAGGTGAACGGTTTTTCACAAATGACATGCTTGCCGCGTATTAAAGCTTCCTTCGTGTAAGAATAATGAAGATGATTCGGCAGCCCGATGTAGACAGTATCAACTTCATCATTCAACAGCATCTCGTCGTAATTGCCATAGATCCGCGAGATCCCAAACTGTTTTTGCAGAGACAGTAATTTTTCCCGATGGTCCGGCTTAGAACTAATGGCTTGTAAACTAATGCCCGGAATTTCATGGACAAAGCTTAACAAATCCATTACTATGTTGCCGGCGCCTGCAATTCCCAATTTCATATTAGCTGCACCCTTTCTCCGGCTCGTTATTATTAATTCCTTCGGACTTCTTTTTCATCTATTATAGAAGAACTATGCCGACAGTGAAGGATTCGAAGGCAAAACGGTATAATCCACCATTTTATCGCAGATGTGACCGTGTATTGCTGAACAAAATGTTTATTAAGGTGAATCTGTTGAAACTACTGATGTCAAGCTTGCCCGCGAATTCCAGCAAAATACCCAGAATATTTCCAGTGTGCATCCCAACTATCCGTTTAGTCTTGAGGAGATGCCGCTTGATGTAGCCATGGATATCGCAGAATTCACCGTACATCTGACGGAAGACGACTGCGCAATTTTTTTGACCTATCATAGAAAATCACCAATTTATTTAAGGGCAGCCCGTCATTTCAGACAGGAGAAAATCCCGTTTATCACGATCACAGCCGCCAGTCAAAGTGAATTGGCACAGCTGAGTACGCTACGTATCCATGTAGCCTGAGCTTGTTGTTACTTCATTTCCAGCATGGATTCACGTACACTTTTGGGGAGTTTGCCTACAACCAAATCGTAAGAGTGGTTAATCATGTCAAAAATATCGGTCAGTGGCAGGGAACCATCAACCATCACGGTATTCCAATGCTTCTTATTCATGTGGTACCCTGGCCGGACAGCTTCATGCTGCTCCCGCAAATTCTCCGCAATTACCGGATCACATTTCAGGTTTAAACGAAACTCGTCTTCTGCTCCCTCAAAAATAAGCGCGAACATCTTCCCTCCGACTTTGAGCACCATGGCCTCAGGACCAAAAGGATACTCCTTCGTTGCACCTTGTTTCTTCAAACCATATGAGATAATACTCGTTTTCATATCAGCACCTCATTTCTGGGAATATAGAGCTAAGAATAATCCGGCTGCGGATACTGCCGCATCCAAAAGGAAGCGAGAATCCCCTGCGACACCGTCATTACAGCAATCAGCATGACTCCTCCCATTGAACTGGCTAATGAACGGATAGTAATCGTCATCGGAGAAGCATGTGCAATCATCGTAACAGAGACAGTTCCCATCGCATAGGCCGTAATAGGAGTCATTATGAAACCAACGCCGATCATAAGCAAGGTATAGACGGCAGCCAGCAGCAAATTAGCAAGAATGACCGGAAATATTCCATAAAAGAGAAGGCGCAAAGAATGCTCCTGTACAACGAATCCCGACAGTGTCGGGCCAAGTGCCGGTGCTAACCCCATCACCACCGGCTGCTTGAATAATGCGGCCTGTAAGAATGAATGCAAAATTAACGGAAAGACCTGATACCAGTGTACCTGCTGCAAATGCACTTACTGAAGTAAAGAGTAAAGCCCGCGTTGTAAATCTTCCAACCAAAAAGCCTGCCACAGGTACACTTATACCTGCAACAAGATAATAAATCGTAATCAGCCATTGTGCCCGATTCTCTTGCATGCCCAGATCCTCCATCATTCTTGGCAATGCTGTATTCAGCATCGTTTGCATGAGCTGTCCGAGAAAATTCGCGATAACCAGCGAAGACACAATCAAACCGGGTCTGCTCTTCATTCCATATCCACCTGAATCTTTCTCTAAAAAGTATATTACGGATAGATTAAGACCGTAATTAACCAATGAAAACCCTCTGGTTCCATCCAGGCAGTATATAGGAGCTGCAGGAGGCAGAGAATCCCTCATCTATTACAGACTTAATGTGTCTACAATATATTTTAAAGAAGGAAAAGTCAATCCATCTTATCCATTCACAAGGCTACATTCAGGTGAAACAGCAAAATGGATACTAATCCATTGCTCTACCCATACTACGGATAACTATATAGGGAGGGATAATGATATGGCTGAGGAACGGTTGTGGATCGCAGCATTAGGAGGGGTTCATGAGATTGGCAAGAATATGTATTTCCTGCAATACGGAGATGACATTATTGTGATTGACTGCGGTTCTAAATTCCCGGATGAGAGTCTGCTTGGCATTGATCTGATCATACCTGATGTTGCTTATTTATTGAATAATCTCGACAAGTTAAGAGCGCTGATTGTGACACATGGGCATGAGGACCATATTGGAGGCATTCCTTATCTTCTTAAGCAATTAAACCTGCCGCTCTATGCTTCACGTCTGACACTGGGACTCATTGAGAATAAGCTCAAGGAGCATGGACTGCTCCGCCAGACCAGCCTAAATCGTATTGATTCGGATTCCGTACTCACCTTTGGTTCCATTTCAGTATCCTTCTTTAATACAAATCACAGTATTCCGGATTGCCTGGGCGTCGTCTTTGATACACCGGAAGGGACAGTTGTGCATACAGGCGATTTTAAATTTGATATGACCCCTGTTAACCGGCAGTACCCGGATATACATAAAATGGCTGATATCGGCAAAAAAGGTGTCCGGTTTCTGCTCTCGGAGAGCACAAATGCTGAACGTCCCGGATTTACTCCATCCGAGAAGCTCGTAGGCGCCCATATGGAAGAAGCCTTCCAAAAAGCGGACCGCAGAATCTTTGTCTCTACCTTCGCTTCCAATGTTCACCGGCTGCAGCAAATTGTGGATGCCGCGGTATTGACGGGACGCAAGCTTGCCCTGCTTGGCCGAAGTATGGTCAATGTTGTAGCCGTATCCCAGGAGCTGGGCTATCTGAACATACCGGAAGGTATGCTCGTTGAACCTGCAGAAGCAGCCAAGCTGCCGCCGCATGAAGTGGCCGTGATGTGTACAGGCAGCCAAGGCGAACCGATGGCAGCCTTGTCCCGTCTGGCGAATTCGAGTAACAGGCAGATGAGTATCAGTGCCGGAGATACCGTGCTGCTGGCAGCGAATCCGATTCCCGGTAATGAACGCAATGTGTCCCGGATCGTCGATAATCTTTATATACTCGGTGCTAAAGTCATTTATGGCTCCCGAAGCGAACTTCACGTTTCCGGACACGGCAGTCAGGAGGAGTTAAAACTGATGCTGACGCTAATGAAACCGGAATACTTTATTCCCATTCACGGCGAATACCGCATGCTGCACCATCACCGCCTGTTGGCAGAAGCTGTCGGTGTCGATGGGGATAAAATCTTCCTGCTTAAGAATGGTGAGCTTGTGGAGTCGTCTGGCGGTGTTGTCCGCCAATCAGGCCGGGTGACTGCCGGGCAAATTTTTGTCGACGGGCTTGGAATTGGCGACATTGGGAATGTAGTCCTGCGCGACCGGCGCCAATTGTCTGCAGACGGTGTCCTGATTACAGTTATCACACTTAGCCAAGCCGATGGCCGGCTGTTGAATGAACCGGATACAATCTCCCGCGGCTTCATTTATGTCCGCAATTCAGACACGCTGATGGAAGAGATCAATCAATTGGTCGCAGCAACACTTGAGAAAATGAATAAGGCCGATCTTGGACAATGGAGCATTATGAAGCAGACCCTCAAAGAAACCTTAGGCAAATTTCTGTATGAGCGGACGAAACGGCGGCCAATGATTCTTCCAATCATTATTGAAGTGTAGATCCCTACCTTATTCATTAATGAAATTTACGCAAGATGATCCGCCTTAATGGGTATGCTAACAATGGTTCAAATTTAACGTCAAAGGAGCTTGATTATGACAGGAATTTTAGGCGGCAATCCAAAAGAAGAACCGATGCATTATGGTGAAGTCTACGGCGTGTGGCAAGCCTCTATGGTCGCTAAGGGTGCACTTTCTTGTTACCGGGCTTATTTGTATCACGCGGGTGACAATGATCTCAAGAAAATATTAAATACAATGATTGATCAAGCGGAACTGGAAATCAGTGAATGTGATGCGCTGCTGGCAGAGCAAGGGCTCGCTTCGGCTCCGGTATATCCGAACCGGCCAGAAGCTAAGCTGGAGGATATTCCTGTTGGTGCGCGGTTTACAGATCCCGAAATTGCAGCCAAGCTTGCAGCTGATAATGCAGCCGGACTCGTGGCCTGCAGCCAGATGATGGGCCAATCGATCCGGGAAGATATCGGGGCTTTGTTTGGTAAATATCATCTGACCAAAGCCGGCATCGGCCTTAAGGTCCTTCATCTGTCCAAGAAAAAGGGCTGGCTTATTCCTCCACCGCTTCAAGTGAAAAGACCAGAACCTGTTAATGCTTAAGTATTGAGCTTTAACTGCCATATTTGCAAAGTAAAGAAGGCCCGCGATCTTTCGCGGGCCTTTGTTTTGGTTGTCCTACATCGCCCTTTTGCAGAATAGACTATCTAAAAAAGGAGGACGACACCATTAATATTTTTATCGGGTACATTTTTCTGGGGTTATCCCTTTCGGCGCCTCTGGGCCCTATTAATGCAGCGCAGCTGGACAAGGGTCTGCGCGGCGGGTTTTGGCATGCCTGGGCTGTCGGCCTGGGGGCGATAAGCGCCGATATTATTTACATGCTGCTCGTTTATTTCGGTATGATTCATCTGCTTGACGCGCCGTTTGTGAAGGCCTTCTTATGGTTATTTGGTTTCTTTGTCCTGGTCTATACCGGTGTGGACAGCATCAGAAACACTGGAGAGATTACCGCAATGGAAATGAGGGGAAATGAGGCTTCACTCTTCAGATCCTATCTGTCTGGATTCCTGATGTCGCTGTTCAATCCCCTCTCCATCCTGTTCTGGCTGGGCATTTACGGCTCAATTCTGGCAAAGGCGGCCAGTGAGTATCCGATGCAGCAGTTATTACTATACAGCGGAGCGATTGTACTCGGCATTCTGCTCTGGGATGTAACCATGGCTGCCGCATCCAGTATTTTCCGCAAAATGCTGACCGTACGGGTATTGCGGGGGATCTCTGTCTTATCAGGCCTATCCTTGATCGTATTCGGCTTTTACTTTGGTGTACAGGCTGCCCGGCTGCTCTTTTTCAGCTAAACCTTATTCTTACGCAGCCGGATGCCTTTAATCCGGAACTCAGGCCCGCCGGGCAGGCTGCGGTGTGCACCCGTCATTATATCCGAGTTAGCTTCCTGGTCTGAAGTACCGGCAGAATGCTTTTTCCGCACCCTCTGAACAATGAAGTCACTCAGTGCAATTACAGCGACAATCAGCAGACTAATGTAGAATCCCGGACGGCTGATTGCATGAAAAAGCGTGCCCGCAACTGCTGCCCCAATCAGCAATAATCCAATCCAGCGTTTAATTCCGCTTAGTTTATCCGGCTTAAGCAGTCTTGCTGATGAGAGCAGGATAAAGGACCAGTTATACAAAATCATAAGTCCGGCGGCTGTAGTAATGTATTCATATACCTTACCCGGTAACCACAGCGACATCATGATTGCACCCAGCAAACCGGCAGCAATCAGGCATAGGGCGTATAGCGGATATTTATCCTTCAGTTTCTTCGAGAAAACTTTGGGAGCATCCCCTTCCTGGGCAAGGGTGAGCATCATGGAAGTTATCGCATAGAGCGATGCGGTCATAGTAGAGAATCCGGCAACAATTAACACACCGTTAAATACATGCGGCACAAAAGCCAGGTGGTCACTCCGCAGGGCAAGCACAAACGGACTTTCCTTCGGATTGAAGGCCTTTAGAGGCACCATCGTCACAGCCAGTCCGATGGACAGGACATATAACACAGCCAGGACAAGCAGCATGACCTTGCCCGCTTTGGGAGCCTCCTCAGGTTTCTGGAGCCTGTAGGACATAATACCGAGCACTTCTATGCCGCCGTAGGCATAATAAGCAAATATAAAGGCTGACCATAATCCAATCGTCCCTGACGGCAACAGCTCAGGCCTACTTAACGGAAGTTTTGGTGTATACTTGCCGCCGCCAATCCATCCAGCCAGTAGAGCTACTGCAATAACCAGGAACATCAGAATAGCAGCCACTTTAATGACAGCCAGCACATTTTCAACCCGGTCAAATCCTTTATTACCGAAGAAAACAATGCACAGGCCCAAGACGGCAAAACCAGCAGCAAAGATCCACATCGGCACAGCCGGGAACCAGAAACGGGAGAAGATGGACAAGGCTGTGAGCTGGCTCCCCATAATCAATAGTTCCGAGAACCAATATACCCAGCCGCTCCCGAATCCGGCCCAGCTGCCGAAAGCCTTTTTGGCATAGGACCGGAAGGAGCCCTGCTCGGGGTGTTGTGCTGTCATACGGGCTAATGCATCAAATACCATATAGGTTCCAACTGCCGCTAAAGTGTAGACTAGCAGTACTGCGGGTCCGCCAATCGTGATCGCGAGGCCTGAGCCAAGAAAGTACCCTGTACCTATGGTTCCGGCTACTCCTAATAAACTTAGCTGCCACCATTTTAATTTTTTGCCCTCCTGGGCCTTATCTGAAGCTTGGTTCATGAATTCCGTCCTCATCACATTTAGGATTTTGAGAGTTTTCTCATGATCTAGAGTCCCCTTTTAGCCTAAATTCATGACAACATTTATTCTCAATCCGCAGCAAAAACCCGCACATGGACAACTTGCCTCCACAATGCGGGTATCCGTGAGATTACCGGAGTTTCTATCCTTTGGGCGGATATGGATCATTTCCGTAGCTGATTGAATCGGATATTTTACCATCCCTGTTATGAATTTTCAGCTCCGTTCGGGCTTTTATCGCTTCCCGTTTCCCGGCCTTTTCAGCCTGTTCCTTGGTGCGGTGATGGCTGAGCTTCTTGCCGCCCTCCTGAATATCCCAACCTCCATCATCACTTGGGGTCGTATGAATTTGATGCTTGCGCTGATCTTCCATTGGCAAGTTTCCTCCTCTACAGAGTGCTGTTTTCCATTTATTAACCGTATCATTGAATCCGCAACCAAGAGTACATTGTGCCATCATTAAATCGCTACACTTTTACATACGTTCTTTTATACAAAACAGGTATTGCCGCTGCGATAAGGATCATCCCCATAAAAGCAGGTGAGGCAGACCCAAGTGAAACATAGATCTGACCTCCGATGAGGGGACCGATCACTCTCGCCAAAGCCTGAATAGATTGGCTGCCTCCTTGAATCCTTCCTTGTTCACTGGAATCAACAGACTTGGAGAGCATTCCATTGAATGAAGGCCCAAAGATCGAATCACCAAAACCAAAAATAAACATGCCTGCGATCATAAGCGGATAAAAGGAGAATATAGCGGATAGCGCAATAAGACTATAGCCAATAATTTCAGACACCATTCCGGTAATTGCTATCTGCTGATCACTAAGTTTCTTCAAAAGCTTGGGCATTATGAAAGCCTGGGAAAAGATATCCTGGAAACCCATAATTGAAAACATAAGTCCGATTAGTGCCGGCTTCCAGCTGAAGGTATCCATTGTAAATTGTGAAAAAACGGCCTGCAATGATCCGTTAGGTATCCAAAGAAGGAACGCTGAGATAAGCAGTCTTCTTAAATTTTTCATGGACAGCAGGTTTGCAAGCTGTGTAAATGGATTCAGTCTTATCAAGGTAATCTCTTTCAGTCTATTCTTCTTTTCCAGGCTCTCAGGTATAAAAAACAATCCGTAAACAACATTCAACAAAGTGATTACAGCCCCAAAATACAACGGTACAGAATAACCAAACCTGGCAAGGAATCCGCCTATTGCCGGGCCAATGACCGTGCCAGCACCAACAACCGCACTTACCCAGCCAAAATATTTGGTTCTCTGCTGCGGAGGAATAATGTCTGCAAAATATGCGAAGATGGTGCTTATGCTCCCGCCTGTTATACCTTCAATAACACGCCCGGCAAATAGTACCCATAGCGCTCCTCCCAGCCCAAAAACGAAGTACCCGGATGCAGAACCTAAAAGACAAATCAGGAGCAGTGGACGACGGCCATATTTGTCGCTCAAAGCCCCAAGGGCAGGAGCTGCAAAAAACACACAGACTGCATAAACAGAGGTCAGCAGCGTAACGGCGATCGCTTGATCTCCCGGACTAGCTATATAAGGCCGTACTATGAATGGGACGACAGGTGCTATGATACTGAAGCCTAATCCGCAAAGAAACACAGAGATAAGACCGAATATTAAAGCATGTTTATCTACGGTTTGTTCCGCGTCTGGTTTATGGTTTGATCTGGATCTAAACATGAAATTCTCCTTTTCAAATCTATTTATTATTTCCTGGGAAACAAAAAAATCGTATCGCATTAATGTTTCCTAGTCAACAAAATTAATGATAAAAAAACAGCCCGCTCTTATTAGAGCCTGGCTGCCTGAGGTTTGATATCATGTTTCTATTTTATTCCGGCTTACTATTCATAGCCTTTTTCTTTATTTCTGCATCCAAATGCGAATTATACTTCTCCACAAAGCTAAGCATACTGTCAATTTGCTCCTCAGTGACTTGTTCAAAAACGGCCTTATCCCGCTCTTGAAATTCTTGGTGCAGTCCCTCATGGATGTTATATATTACTTCACCTTGCGCAGTAAGCCTAAAATAGATTTCTTTCTTATTGTCCGGCTTCTGGTAGCTTTCGATTAGGCCTTTTTCTATGAGCTTTTTAGTTAATTTACTTATGGCACCTCTAGTCATATAAAAGGATTCCGCAAGCTTTGTCACGTTGGAATCTGCATTTTTCCCAATGTATTCTACGCAGTGTACTTCAGAAGCTTTATAACCTCTAAGCGCATCTTCCATCTTCTCTTTATTAAGCGAAACCATCTTGTTATATAAGTCCCTGAAACCGGTGGTGAGCTGTTCTTCTTTGTTCATGGCCTGTCCCCCTACCCTTGCATACATACCATTATGTTAAATAAGTAATTTTGGAGGCTATCGGACTTCTCGGCTTGAGCGCCGGAACTTCCTCCGGATAGCCGATGCCGAATATACCGATTACATCGTAATCTTCCGGCACACCCAGAGTGGCACGATTGTGGGCCAAAGCCCCTAAGGATGCCCAGTACGCACCAACGCCAGCTTCATGGGCAGCCAACAAGAAATTTTGTGCAAAACAGGCGGCAGCCATTACATTCTCGTCCCGTTCAAACGGAGTAGCTGCGGGTTTAGACAATAAGGCAAGAACGACTGGAGCACCGCCAAAGTTTGTTTTGTGATTCAGCTTGGCCCGAGTCTCTGCTCCAATGAATAGAATCTCCCAAGGCTCGGTCATCCGGTGATTCGGGGCGTAGGTTGCAGCTTCCAGCCAGGAGAGCAACGCCTCTTGACTAATGGCATCAGGCTTGAATTGTTTAATGGTTCTCCGCGTTTTGATTAGGTCGATGATTGTCATTGCTTGAGGTACCTTCCTCTCTTGAATATAGCCTACTCAACTGCTTTTTGAACATCGTAATCATGAAGATCAATATCTAAGTCTAATCCAAGTGCAAGCTTCGCCAGCTGACTGCCAATAAAAGGCCCCATCGTTAAGCCGGATGCGCCTAGTCCGTTAGCCGTGATGAGTCCCTCCCAGCCGGGAAAGGCGCCGATCACCGGAAGAAACCCCGGGGTAAACGGGCGGAATCCCACTCTGACCTCCTGAAATGTACTGTCAGCTAAACCGGGGGCAAGCTCCAGCCCTTTATTCAGAATCTCCTGCATCCCGCCTGCTGTGACCCTTGTATCATATCCTTCGGTCTCATTTTCGTGAGTCGCCCCTATGACGATTTTCCGGTCCTCAAAGGAGAGCAGATATTGATCCGTAGGCGGTATAATTACCGGCCAGGCGCCGGTATTTTGTTGGCCAGCAACCTGTACATGCATGATCTGCGCTTTTTGGAAATGAACCTTGAAGCGGATGCCCAAGGGCAGCAGCAAAGGACTTGCCCAAGCACCTGCACAGACAATAACGGTGTCAGCAGTGAAGCTTTTGCCTCCGGCAACTGCCCCGGTGACACGATTATTGTCAAATTGCAGTGCTGCGTCCCCGTGCATCATGACGGCTCCGTTTCTTTGGGCTGAACGCAGCAGAGCGTCACGCAGCGCACGCCCGTCTATACGCGAAGCACCGCTGATCTGCACGGAATGGTAGCCTCCGGCTAATAACGGAAACCGGCTTTGAGTTTCTTCTTCATTAAGTACCGTAATCCTGCCGATTTCCGGTGCATCCGCCTGCCTCGTTTGTGCCCGCTCTTGCATTCTGTTGATTTTCTCTACATCGTGATGAATGCTTAAAGCGCCTACGTTCGCATACCCTGTATCTGTTTCACCTTCACTTTGGAGTTCCGCAATGAACCCGGGGTAAAACCGTGCACCTGCTTTTGCCAGTCTGTACCACGCCTGATTACGCCGCTGAGACAGCCAGGGACAAAGGATACCTGCAGCGGCATCCGTCGCCTGCCCGTGATCCTTACGGTCTATAATCAGCACTTCTGCTCCTGATTTTGCCAGCTGATATGCGGCTGAAGCGCCGAGAATCCCCGCTCCGATGACGATGACTTTCTTCATGATGACATTCCTCTCCTGGACAAACATGCTTCCTTCTACTATTCGTTTGATTCTAATACATTGATCAGCTGTTTCAGCTTAGGGAACACACGCAGTGCATTCTTACAAAAGACTTCGTCCCAGTAAGATTCCGGGATGAGATGTTTAACAAACTTAATATAAGCCTCCAGCGGAACCAGCGGCCAGTCGGTGCCAAAGACAAGCCGGTCATATTTCTCGGCAAATACGATGGCGCGGCGGAAATGGTCCGTATAGGTCTGCTCCATCAGAAGACGGTCAACTTTTGCAGGATCACCAACGATCCAGCCGGACAGATCTGTGTACAGATTCGGATTCTTCTCCAGCAGCGCCGCCGTGTCCATGACCCACGGATCACCCAGATGGCAGAGCATAAAGGTAACGTCACGATGCTTCAAGAATGTCTCTTCCATAGACAGCGGATGTGAATATTTGAGCAGTCCTCTGTCCGAATAGGTTAACCCGCCATGTATGACAATAGGAAGCTGGTATTTGGAAGCCAGCTTGTACACTGGCGCGTAGATCTCATCTCCGACATTGAAATGATAATAGCCCGCGTACAGCTTGATCCCCACAGTCTTCTCCTGGCGCAGCGATTCTTCCAGCGCTTCAAGCTGGCCCTCCAGATGCAGGGTCAGCGGATTGATCCCGACACAGGTAAACAGATTATCGGGAAGCTGTCCGCCCAAATCCAGAAGCATGGGGTTCAATGCAGCGGCATCAGGAAACGCACCGGCTATAGTTTCAGTAACACCCATCCCTACACCGGCAATCACACCGGCACGCCGGAACTCTTCAAGCAGTCCTTTTTCGGAGTAATCGATATTGGCTAATGTCTGCGCCGTCTCATGAAAAACCTCAATATTGGAGTAATGAACATGTGCATCTATGATTTTCATGGAAAAGTCCTCTCTTCAGTTTACTTCATAAACTTGACCGTTAACAAATCTTCGTAGGCTTGTTCCGGAATCTGCAGATCCGAGATGAGATGAAACTGGGGTTTGCTGAACTGCCCACTTCCGTCGCGCAAATATAGCTTCTCTGTTGTATAGGATGCTATCACATGGGTGTTTACCATCAGCTCGGTAGCATCCAGCTCCGGGTTGGCGATTAAGGTCAACTGCTGCTTCCGCTCTCTGGAGCTATACTGAATGATTCCGCTTGGACTGTTTAACTCACATTGTACTCTGCCCGCTTTATAGATAATGTTCTCACCGCATGCGTTCTTTACACGCCCTCTGCTATCCATCAGCTCACTGCCTGTCTTATAGTAGCCCGATGAGATAAGCTCAAGCGGATTCAAAGGCGTTCCGGTATGCTGCTCAATCTGGACTGTAGAGGCAAGAACAGGTGCACCGGGCAGGAGCAAAAAATAATGATGCAGAGTAAGT
>CAKMKL010000092.1 GCA_927443375.1 uncultured Paenibacillus sp.
TGGGCGTGTTCGAAGGGAGTACCCGTCCGCGCCCAAGCGGTACGGGAACCTATATCGATCTCAGAACACCGCTGCAGGTAGAATTCATCTGCAAGCCGGTTTCACTCAGCTATGGCGCACCTATGCTCGGCATCGAACTCAAGGTCGGGACGAAGCGCCTCTATATTGTGCAAAAAATCAGAATGTTCCTGGACCGTCTCCAACGCGGTGAGCCGTTTGAATTCTCCAGACATTTCATCTACGATCCGGCCTTGCACTCGTTTAATAAAGAAGACAATACAGTGCTGCAGAAGCTGATTGAGATTTTTCAGAATGAACAGATCTACCGGGCCGCCGTTAACCCCTATGCAGCGCTCTCCGGAGGAATCGGCGGGGAACGGCTGCTGGCGGTTCCGCCTTACTTCTGGGAATCTGTGCTTCCGGCGCTGACCGCTGCCCCCTCTGCCTATTTACAGCAGGGCAACCTGTCTATGGAGAGACTTCAGATCTCCACAGAGGCGCCTCCGCTAAGCTTCCAGTTCGACCAGGCATCAGAGGACGGCTACCGGCTGGATATTCAGGGGATGGCGCAGATTATGGTGCTTGAGGATTACGGGCTGGTGTTGTCCGAAGGCAGGCTGCTGAAGCTGCCGGCCGAGGAATGCCGCAGGCTCGCCGAGCTAAAGCGGATGCTGGCGGCCGCCCGCAAAGACGGAATCGCGATTGCCCCGGAGCAGATGGAGCCTTTTATGGACAAGGTCATCCCCGGTCTGAAAAAGCTGGGGCATGTGCATATTGCCGAAGCGATTGCGGACCGCATTGTCCAGACACAGCTGCAGGCCAGGCTATATTTGGACCGGGTCAGAGACCGGCTGCTGGCCGGCCTTGAATTTCAATACGGCGGCATTGTGATTAATCCGCTTGATGAACAGAGCCGTCAGCGGGGCAGCGAGGTCATTCTGATGCGTGACGGGGAGGCCGAACGGCGGATTCTCGAGCTGATGGAGCATGATTCTTTTACCCGGACGGAAGGTGGTTATATCATGAACGATGAAGAGGGGGAATACGATTTCCTCTACCATACCATTCCGCTGCTGGAGCCGCTGCTTCAGGTGTATGCCACCACTGCCGTCAAAGGACGAATTGCTGCCGATACCTTCACGCCGAAGGCCGTTTTGACCTGGAACGAAAAGACTGATTGGCTGGAATTCAAATTCGGGATGCAGGGAATACCGGAGGGTGAAATTGTGCTGGTCCTCAAAGCGCTGCAGGAAAAGCGCAGATATTACCGGCTGCCGGACGGCGCACTGCTGCCGCTGGAGAGTGCAGAATTCTTAGAAGTGATAGCATTTATGAACGAGCTGGGGGTACATAGCGTTCCTTTCAACAAGCCCCAGTTCTCCTTGCCCCTTGTTCATGGCCTGCAGCTAAATCCAGACGCAAAGCATGGAGATGCCGTGACGATCGGACGCTCCTTCCGCCGGCTGATGGCCAATATGGCAAGCCCCGAGAATCTGGACTTTCCCGTGCCGGACAGTCTGGCTCCCATTCTCCGCGATTATCAGCAGTTCGGATTCCAGTGGCTGAAGACCCTGGCTCACTACCACTTCGGCGGCATTCTGGCTGATGATATGGGGCTAGGCAAAACACTGCAAGCAATCGCCTTTCTGCTCTCCGAGCTGGAGGATATCCGCGAAGGGGGCAAGCCTGCCCTGATCGTTGCTCCGGCTTCCCTGCTCTACAACTGGCAGAATGAGCTGAAGAAGTTCGCACCCGGAATTAAGGCGGTTATCGCCGACGGGAACCTGAACGAGCGGAGCAAGGCCGTGCGTAATGCCGCAGGCGCTGACGTGATCATCACGTCTTACCCGCTGCTGCGCCGGGATATTGAACTGTATGCACGGCTCTCGTTCCATACACTGATTCTGGATGAAGCCCAGATGATCAAGAACCATGCCACCCAGACTGCACAAGCGGTCAAAATATTGCAGGCACGCTACCGCTTCGCCCTTACCGGAACGCCGGTGGAGAATGCGCTGGAGGATCTGTGGTCCATTTTCAGCGTCGTATTCCCCGGGTTGTTCCCCGGCAAAAAAGCGTTTCATGACCTGCCCAGGGAAACAGTCGCGAAGCGGTCCCGGCCGTTTCTGCTGCGCCGCCTCAAAAGCGACGTGCTAAAGGAGCTGCCGGATAAAATCGAATCCCTGCAGGCCTCCGAGCTGCTGCCCGAGCAGAAAAAGCTGTACGTCGCTTATCTCGCCAGACTGCGGAAAGAAGCACTCAAGCATCTGGACAACGAAGGTTTCGGCTATGGCCGGATCAAGGTGCTGGCCGGGATTACAAGACTGCGTCAGCTCTGCTGCCACCCTGCACTGTTCGTTGAAGGCTATGACGGGGGTTCCGCCAAGTTTGAGCAGCTGCTGGAAATTATTGAGGAATGCCGAAGCTCCGGCAAACGGATGCTGGTCTTCTCCCAATTCACCGAGATGCTCGGAATGATCGGACGCGAGCTTGCCCTGCAGGGCATCCAGCATTTCTATCTGGACGGCAAGACACCTGCTCCGCAGCGCGTTGAACTATGCAACAGGTTTAATGAAGGTGAACGGGACCTGTTCCTGGTATCCCTGAAAGCAGGCGGAACCGGCCTGAACCTGACTGGAGCAGATACGGTGATCCTGTATGACCTGTGGTGGAATCCCGCTGTCGAGCAGCAGGCGGCTGACCGGGCCCACCGGATCGGACAGAAAAAAGTGGTCCAGGTGATCCGCCTCGTTGCCCAAGGCACGGTGGAGGACAAAATGTATGAGCTGCAGCAGAAGAAAAAGAATCTGATCGACGAAGTCATCCAGCCCGGGGAAGAAGCGCTATCCACGCTGAGCGAGCAGGACATCCGCGAGATTCTCATGATCTGATAGACTGCTGGTTCGGGAGTATGCGGCCTGTGAGCTGGTATAGCATCGCTTTATTAAAAAGAGGGGCTACCACAGCCAAGCGGCTTTGGAAGTCCCTCTTGTTCTTATTCACACTAGGCTAATTTCTCGTGTACCAGCACACGATGAGACTCTGCGAGTCGGCCATCCGCTTGTTTGCCCCAGACTGAAATCCCGAGCTCTGTCTCTACGATCCCGATGGTTGTGAACATAAACTCGAAGGCACCAAATCTGCCCTGATATTTTTTCAAAAAAGGGAAATAATTAAGGGATAGCCTATTGCTTTCTCCCAAAAATTCGCTATACTGAAAAAAATCAATATGCAATCGATGAACGGGATAGTAGTGTTTTGGATCTAGTCCTCAGCGAGCCGGGAGAGTGGAAACCGGTACAGACCAACCCATGAAGCGCACCCGGGAGATGGACTTCTGAACTGACAGTAGGAAGCCCCGGCTGAAGACCGTTAACTTATGAGTGGCTAAACCGGCGGTTTAGCAACAAGAGTGGTACCGCGAGCGCAACAAGCCTTCGTCTCTTTTTTGAGATGAGGGCTTTTTCTTATGCATATATCACTGAATCAAATTTCAGGAGGTCATACCCATGTTAAGTCAGCTTATCAAGGACAGTTTGGAAAAGAGCGTAAGTCATGTATTTACAGCCCTCGGCGCTGGCGGTGCAGACCAGGTAACGATTGTGCTTGAACAGCCCGCTAATCCCGATTTCGGCGACTACTCCAGCAAAATTGCCATGCAGCTGGCTAAGTTACTGCGCAAAGCCCCTATGACCATTGCAGAGCTGATAACAACTAATCTATGCCAGTCAGAGAATCTAGGGGGACTATTTCATAAAATCGACATCGCGGCACCGGGGTTCATTAATCTGTATATTGACTGGCGGGAATGGGCCGGACGCAGGTTTGAACTGCCCACATCTGCAGGGGAAAAAGTCATCATCGAGCATACCTCTGTCAATCCCAATAAATCGATGCATATAGGCCACTTGAGAAACTCGTGTATCGGGGACGCGCTGGTCAGAATTTTGCGTAGAACCGGGCACAACGTAGAGGTCCATAATTATGTGGACGATCTCGGCAATCAGCTGGCGGATACGGTGGTCGGGCTATTGAATGTGCCGCTTGCGGGTGAACATGTGCGTTTTGGTGACTATTGCTGGGATATTTATGCCGGTGTGAACAAAGAATACGCGCTGCATCCTGAGACGGTGCACAAACGGACGGAGATTCTCCATGCTTTGGAAGAAGGGAACGGCAATACAGCCTGGCTGGGTAAACTGGTTGCGGAGCGGATTGTCAAAGAGCATGTGGAGGAGATGAGGGGGTTCGGCATCCGCTATGATTTGCTCGTCTGGGAGAGCAGCATTCTGAAAGAGGGCTTCTGGTCATCTGCATTTGCGCTGCTGGAACAGACGGAAGTGTTTGTGCAGGAGAAGGAGGGCAAGCTTGCCGGCTGCTGGATATTGAAGCAACCTGCGGAGGATGAAGGAGGGGCAGATTCTGAAGAACATCACAAAGATAAGGTGCTGGTACGCTCAAATGGAATTTTGACCTATACTGCCAAGGATATTGCCTATCATCTCTGGAAGTTTGGACTTTTGGATAAGGATTTCGCCTACAGCGAGTTTAATGCCGGACTGTGGACGACGGGATTAACCGGGGAGAAGCTGCCTTTTGGCGGGGCAGACCGGGTGGTCAACGTTATTGACTACAGACAGGAATATCCGCAGGCGATGGTCAAGCAGGCGCTGGAGGTGCTGGGATACAAGGAGCAGGCTGAGAAGCTGCACCATGTGAGCTACGGCGTTGTTTCACTTAGTCCCGCCTCCGCAGCAGAGCTTGGAATCGACACCACGGAGGGCAAAACCTCTTATGCCATGTCCGGCCGCCAGGGCATCGGCATCAAGGTCACCGAGCTGGTGCAGCTGATGGAGCATACCATTGAAGCTAGCCGTTCTGACAAGAACGGCCTCTCCAGCCGGCTCATTGCCACCGCAGCCATCCGTTATTATCTGCTGCGCTTCAATCTGGGAACAGAGATTATTTTTGATTTCAAGCAGGCCACAGAGATTTCCGGCAATACAGGAGTTTACCTGATGTACACCTACGCGCGTGCAGGCAGTGTGCTCAGTAAAGCTTCGGTCTCTGGTGAAAAAATAAGTGTCCTTCCGGACTTCCCGCCGTCGCTTGAAAAGGCGGAGCTTGCGCTGCTGAGACATCTCAGCACCTGGCAGGACACTCTGTACAGTGCAAGCGTTCTGCTGGCGCCGAATGTAATCTGCAACTATGCGCATACTCTGGCTTCGCTGTTTAATAATTTTTACTCAGCCTGCCCGATCCTGAAAGGTGAAGCTGCCTCGGTCTCCTTCCGCCTCTGGCTAACGTACAAATTCCAGGAGACGCTGGGGGATGTGCTGGAGGTGCTGGGACTGCCAAAGCCGGAACGGATGTAGCTGCCGAGGCAGATCCTTTGATACGATAACAGCTGATTTAATGGCGGCGTTATAAATTATTGAATCTACCGTGGCATAACATAGTTTAACTGTACTTCATACAACTATAACCCGTGAAAATAGGCATTTTATTAGAATAAGTGCATTTCGTACAACTATAATCGGTGAAATCGGCCCACATTGGAAATTCCGGGCAAATAGATGTACAAAGTGCACCTAAACTAGTTTACCGGATAACACAGTTTTTTTAATTGCACAGAGTACACTTATTATACACGCGGGTGGCAAACAGCCTTCTGCTCATCCCATGAACGCACAAACAGCCTTCCCGGAGGAAGGCTGTTCTAGTGACGTCCCGGAAGGGATGCAGCCCTTTCGGGCTGATTGCGGTGTAATCCTAACGATGCTTATGCTCCAACGTCCCCCCACCTGGGCTTCTCATCCCCTGAACGCACAAACAGCCTTCCCGGAGGAAGGCTGTTGTAGTGACGTCCCGGAAGGGATTCGAACCCCCGACCGTGCGCTTAGAAGGCGCATGCTCTATCCAACTGAGCTACCGGGACATGTCGACGACAGGACTGATTATTAACACTATGTATTAACGCAACGTTATTTATTATACCTCATTGAGATAATTTTTCAAGGCTGGAGACGAAGAAAAACAATTTCTGCCCCCGGCAGCGGATGAAACGGCGCAGAGCGCCGCTCATTTTCCGTCTTCCGCCGCCGGAGCAGAGGCAGCAGATCCTATGCTGCTGCCCTTAATACCGTCCTGGCGTAACTTGCCGGAAGTGTTCCTCCAGCTGTTTTTTCAGCTGGCCGAAGATGAGCAGCTCCCGCTGGAACTTGGATCGTTCATCCTCCGGACTCATGACAATACTGCCGGTAAACGCGCTGACTGTCACATCCTGGAAGGCATCATGCATATTGTTATCAAACCAATCGGTTTCGGTGTCCGCATCATTCGTCAGAATGCGCACAATTTCGTACCCTTCCTCACGCTGGTCTTCAACAATGTACACCAAAAGCGCGGAATCGCCTACAGCTCCCGGCAATACCCCTACTTCGGCACAAGGCGCACCGTCATATTCGGTCATTCTGCGGATTTTGGCGTCTTTAATGTAATACACTTGTCATCATCCCTCCTGGCAAATTTCCCTCTCCCTAGTGTTCGGATAAGGACATACATTTTATCCCTTCAATCGGCATATATCTGTATTACTTGGCAAAAAAGAAACAAGTGGAACCGGCTGCGCCGTCTCCAAAGGACCACAACCGTTTCAGCGAGAATATAAGGATCATTTTTTTTGCGTAAAGCATATCCATTCTTATATTTGGACAACAATCGCACAAAAAGAGAGGATGAAACGACATGTGCGGAATAACCGGATTTATCCAGTGGCGCGGCGACCTTACACAGCACTCGCAGCTGCTCGTAAAAATGACTGAAACCTTATCCAACCGCGGACCGGATGCGGCCGGAACGTGGATATCAGGGCCTTGTGCCCTTGGACACCGCAGACTTAGTGTTATTGACCCCGAGAACGGCGCACAGCCGATGATCGCCCGCCATGACGAACAGGTCTATGCCCTTGTGTATAACGGCGAATTGTATAATGCGGGCGAGCTCAAAAGCGAGCTCAAACAGCGCGGGCACCGCTTCCTGACCCAGTGTGACACGGAGGTTCTGCTCCACGCCTACATGGAATGGGGGCCTGACTGCACTGAGAAGCTGAACGGAATCTTCGCCTTTGCGGTCTGGGACAGCGTACGCGAGCATCTGTTTCTGGCACGTGACCGCCTTGGCGTGAAACCCTTGTTCTATAGCCAGGTGGATGATGTGTTTGTCTTCGGCTCTGAACCCAAAGCGCTGCTGCAGCATCCCAAGGTTCAGCCGAAGGTCGGACCGGAAGGTCTGGCAGAAATCTTCATCATCGGTCCGGCCCGCACACCGGGACAGGGTGTATACAAAGATATATTCGAGCTTCGCCCGGGTCATGCCATGATTTATAACCGGAATGGAATCCGGAAGTATGCTTACTGGGAACTGGAGAGCTACAATCACACCGATAATGTCGATGAAACGGCCGCCAAGGTACGCGAGCTGCTGCAGGATACGCTGGAGCGCCAGCTCGTCTCCGACGTTCCGGTCTGCTCCCTGCTGTCCGGCGGCCTTGATTCCAGCGCCCTCACCGCGCTCGCCGTTGACTATTACAACCGCAGCGGCCAAGGACAGGTTGACACTTTTTCCGTCGATTATGTTGATAACGATAAGCATTTCAAAAGCCATACCTTCCAGCCCGGAGCAGACGGTCCGTGGATTAAGCGGATGGTCGATGAGCTGAACACCAATCACCACTATGTCGCTTTTGATACCCCGGAGCTGGTGTCGGCGCTGGATAATGCCCTCTACTCGCGCGATTTGCCGGGGATGACCGATGTGGATTCGTCACTGTATTTATTTTGCCGGGAAATTAAAAAGAATGCGACCGTAGCCATTTCCGGCGAAGCGGCTGACGAAATTTTTGGCGGATACCCCTGGTTCCACCGGGAAGAGATGCTTTCCTCCGGGACATTCCCCTGGTCAGTGGCTCCCAAAATGCGCGCAGAACTATTGTCGCCCGAAGTCAGGGAATGGATACGTCCGCTGGAATATTTGGGCGACCGTTACAGCGATGCCGTGGCTGAGGTTCCGAAGCTTGACGGGGAGACCGGCAAACAGGCGCAAATGCGCGTGATGTCTTACCTCAATATTACCCGGTTCATGCCTACGCTCCTGGACCGCAAGGACCGGATGAGCATGGGTGTAGGGCTTGAAGTCCGCGTCCCTTACTGCGATCACCGGCTGGTGCAGTATGTGTTCAACATTCCCTGGGAAATTAAAACCGTCGGTAACCGCGAAAAAGGCATTCTGCGCAAAGCGCTGGAGGGCGTTCTGCCGGATGATGTCCTCTACCGCAAAAAAAGCCCTTATCCTAAAACGCATAATCCCGCTTATTTAAACGCCGTGCGTACACAAATGCTGAGCATTCTCGATGATTCCTCCTCTCCGATCCTGCCGTTCATCGATCCGGCCAAAATCCGCGAAATCGCAGCATCGCCGGAATCGTCGAGCAATCTGCCCTGGTTCGGCCAGCTGATGTCCGGACCGCAGCTGTTTGCTTATCTGGCTCAGGTTAATCTCTGGCTGAAAACGTACAATGTTTCGATCGGATGAAGGCGGCTGCCCGTGATTATTCCCACAGCCGGATAGGATAAAAACCTCTACAACTATAGATAAACATATCTTCGTAAAAGGGGTATTGTCCTTGATGCCAACCTCTGTAAAACCGGCTGCTCTGCCCGCAAAAAAACTGCTTCCCTTCATTCTTGCCGCCTTTGGATTCACCTGGCTGTGCTGGCTGCCGCTACTGCTAAATAAGCAGTTCGCAGCCGGTATGCCGGTGCTGCCCGGACAGTTCTATCTGGGCTCCTTCGGGCCGCTGCTCGGCACCCTGGATCTGTGAGGGAAGCCGCTGGAGCATCCTTCCCGTCATCGTATGGCACGGCATCTTTGATCTGCTGACCGCCAGCGACCAGGCTGCTGAGGTAATGGCGATGGTCTGCAGTATGCTGGTCATCCTCCACGGTGTCCTGCTGATGCCGACCCTTGGCAGACGCCGCAGCCAACCGCCCAGGCTGTAACCGGATCGAAGCTGGATTAACCGCCGGTGATAGAGAGAGCTTGCAAATACAGCATTACTTCCGCTTCATCAATAGCTGTACTTATCCGGGCAAGACAAAGAGCAAGTCACATTCCTGTGACTTGCTCTTTGTCTTTTATAGCACTATAGCCGCGATTGATCCGGTTTAGAAATTAAAGTTGTCCGGATCCGGACCGAAGCGGTGATTCTGGTTCAAATCCTCAATCGCCTTGACGTCATCGTCACTCAGGGTAAAGTCAAAGAAGCCGGCGTTTTCGACAATCCGCTCGGCATGCCCCGATTTCGGAATCGTTATCACACCTTGCTGCAAATCCCAGCGCAGTACAATTTGTGCAACGGTTTTGCCGTATCGTTCCGCCAATTCTTTCAGCAGCGGCACATCCAGATTGCCTTGCATCAGGGGACTCCAGGCCTCAACCTGAATGTCATGCGCCTTCGCAAATTTCAGCACCTCACGCTGGGTCAGCAGCGGATGGAATTCGATCTGGTCGACTACAGGCACCACTCCGGTGTCATCAATAATATCCTGGAGATGATGCGTCTGAAAGTTGCTGACGCCAATCGATTTAACCAGCCCCTCCTTCTGCAGATGGATCAGCGCTTTCCACGTATCCCGGTATTTGCCGGCCACCGGCCAGTGGATCAGGTACAGATCAATCCTATCCAGCCCCAGCTTCTTCCGGCTCACCTCGAAGGCCTTCAGCGTGGATTCGTAGCCCTGATCGGGATTGCGCACCTTGGTTGTGATGAACAGCTCTTCCCGGGGCACCCCGCATTCCCGGATAGCTTGTCCGACACCTTCTTCATTATTATATCCGGCCGCTGTATCAATACTGCGGTAGCCTGTTTCAATAGCCGTCTTCACCGCATGGATGACTTCTTCGCCGTCTTTGGTCTGCCATACCCCAAGACCCAGCCACGGCATCGTTA
>CAKMKL010000093.1 GCA_927443375.1 uncultured Paenibacillus sp.
ATAAGCCGGTCCTGCTGAAACGGGGCCTTGCTGCAACGATGGAGGAATTCCTTCATGCCGCTGAATACATCATGTCACGCGGAAATACGCAGGTCATGCTGATCGAACGCGGGATCCGCACATATGAGAAATGGACGCGGAATACGCTGGATATTTCAGCGGTGCCGATTCTCAAGCAGGAGAGCCACCTGCCGGTTCTGGTCGATGTTACCCATTCCACCGGACGCAAAGATATCCTGATTCCTTGTGCCAAAGCCGCACTTGCTGCCGGAGCCGATGGGATTATGGTCGAGGTGCATCCTGATCCGGCTACAGCACTCTCCGATGCGGCGCAGCAGCTGAACATTGAGGAGTTCAACACCTTCTTCAGTGAGGTTAAGGCTTCCGGTTTGTTCCGTTAATTTAAAACAATTGAATTTTTAAGATAATCGCAGCATTCGCGAGGAAAAGTCATAAACAACCGCTTACAAGCGGATGCGGAACTTTTGTGGAGAGTAAGGTATGTCGGGTACAATGGATAGCATTGGTGTTGCACCGGACCGGGACCGTTGAGAACTGTCCCATTAACCTTAACTGATACAGGAGGAAACCGTATTTTGAAACAAAATAATATGTATAACGGCTGGCTGTTGAGCCCCCGGAGCGACATTCTGTCAGGGATGACGGTGGCAATAGCGCTGATCCCGGAAGCCATTGCGTTCTCTATTCTGGCCGGAGTCAGCCCGATGGTGGGCCTGTATGCCTCCTTCTGCATTGCGGTTGTTACTGCGATTGCCGGAGGCAGACCCGGGATGATCTCGGCGGCAACCGGTGCGATGGCGCTGCTTGTCGGCAGCCTTGTGCTGAATCATGGCATTGAGTATCTGTTCGCGGCCACGATCCTCTGCGGAATCTTTCAGATCCTGATGGGGATGCTGAAGCTGGGCAGGTTCATTACCTTCCTGCCGCAGCCGGTGATGACCGGGTTTGTCAACGCGCTGGCCATCCTGATTTTTATGGCGCAGCTGACGCATTTCAAAGGACAAGGCTGGGTCATGTATGCCCTGGTAGCACTGACACTTGTAATTATCTATACAGTTCCGCGTTTTACCAAGGCAGTGCCGTCAGCACTGGTTGCTATCATCATCGTATCCGTACTGAGTATCGTACTGGGTCTGGACGTGAAGACCGTGGGAGACATGGGGGAGATAACCTCTGCACTACCGCTGTTCCATATCCCGCAGCTGCCGCTCACCTTTGACATGCTGCTCACTATTCTGCCATATTCCTTATCGCTAGCAGTGGTGGGTCTGCTTGAGTCGCTGATGACCGCAACCCTGATCGATGATATTACCAGTACCGGAAGTGATAAGAACCGGGAAGCGAAGGGGCAGGGTCTGGCGAATATCGTTACCGGCTTCTTCGGGGGCATGGCAGGCTGTGCAATGATCGGCCAGTCGATGGTCAATATGAAGTCAGGCGGAAGAACCCGTCTATCTACCTTCGTCTCCGGGATTTTCCTGCTGTTGCTTATTCTTGTGCTCGGCGATGTGGTTAAGCAGATTCCGATGGGCGCTCTGGTCGGAGTGATGTTTATGGTATGCATCAGCACCTTTGAATGGGGTTCGCTGGCATCGCTGGCGCGTGTTCCGCTCAGTGATGCATTAGTCATGATTGTAACGGTGGTTACAGTGGTCGCTACAGATAATCTGTCGATTGGCGTTCTGTTCGGGGTTCTGCTCAGTGCGCTGTCGTTTGCCTGGAAAATAGCATCGATTCACCTGAGTGTTCACACCGCCGCAGGTACGGCAACGTATACGGTCTCCGGGCAGCTGTTCTTCGGTACGACAAGCCATTTCGTCCATGAGTTCAATTATGATGGCGATCCTGAACAGGTTATTATCGACTTTACCCATTCGCATGTATGGGACCAGTCGGCCGCCGGCGCCATTGCCAAGACAATCAGCAGATATGAGGCACTCGGCAAAAAGGTGGCGGTTACCGGGCTGAACGAAGAAAGCACGCGTCTTGTCAACCGGATCGGGCTTGCTTTGTCCGGCGGGCACATTTAAGCGGCAATATGAAATCTATTCACAGCTTTCTCTTAGGAGAGAGCTGTTTTTTTGTGCGATAAATATAAATCCAGGAAATTACAACAAGATTTTAACCCGCAGGCGTCTATACCGTTACCTCTGGCTGTCTGAAGCTGCTTATACTTTTCTATATATAGACAATAGATTCCGGAAAAGTAGAGGTGCACATAGCTATGTTTGTTGTCATCATGAGAAAAACCGCGGCAGCGCTGCTGGTTCCGCTACTCCTGTTCACGGCAGGCTGCGGGAGTTCCGGCGGGGGGGGCCGTCGAATCATCTCCCGCCGCTTCGCTGCCTGCAGCGGCGGCGATAGCCAGCGCCGCTCCGCCTCTGTCCGGCACAGCGGCGGCTGTAACCCCGGCTGCCGGCAGTGCTGCGCAGCCCGGGGTCCCGATCCGCAGCATCAGCGCACTGGGAATGACCGGACCGGACGCCGGATGGATCGGCGGCAAGGGCTGGATTGCCCGCACCGGTAACGGTGGTGCGGACTGGCAGGTGCAGTACACCGGCCAGGGGACGGTGCTGAGCCTGTTCGCCCTGGATAACGCGCATGCCTGGGCAGAGCTGGACACAGGGAGCCTGCTGCGAACCCAAGACAGCGGAGCGCATTGGACGCTGACAGGCACTGTCCCGAACCGGGATGACCTGCATTTCATTTCGCCGGACACCGGGTTTAGTGGTGCTGCCGTGACAACGGACGGAGGGCAGACATGGGAGAGTCTCCCTGCCCCCGGGAATCTGGTTGGCAATGCTTATTATTATGACCGCCTGAACGGCTGGGCGGTCTCCAGCGCTTCGCCCAAGGACTTCGCCTTCCAGCGGACGACGGACGGCGGCTTAACGTGGAGAACTGTACTGACGCGCAGGACGGTTTCCCTGACCGGTGCTGTTATCCGCTCCACAGGCCCGGATGATGCCTGGATCGAATGTATCGGCGATTCGGGGATGCATCAGACGGCATATTCACTGTTTCATACGTCAGATGGAGGCAGGCATTGGCGGACCGTACTGAACCATGGGACAGCGGGGGCAGGACCAGCTCCGGGGTTTGGGGTGGATGAGTTTAACGAGATTCCGGCCAATAACGGTGCCGCTCCCGGCATGCTCGTTGTCCTGAGCAGTGAGGAAGCCTATATGAGCGGATACTGCTCCCCTTGTGATAACGCCAACACAGTGGGCTGGACCCGTGACGGCGGCAGGACCTGGACAGACGGGGAGCAGTCTTTTCCCGGAACTATTCCGGCAAAGCTGGCGATGGCAGACCATAAGCACGGATGGTTTGTGACCAGCAGCCCGGACGATCCGGCGGTGCTGTACACAACGGATAGCGGGGGCATGGAGTGGAAGCGGGCCTTTACCTTCCAGGGTATAGATATGGAGCTGGGAGGTATAGCCGGACAATCCTCACTTCCCGGTGGTGTTCAGGCGGCAGGGCTGGTCCGGCTGAACTGGCAGGCAACGAAGGATATTCCCACGGCAGAAGCCTGGTCTGGAATCCCCCCGGATGCGGTGACTATCTCCGGGCAGTGGCTGGAGAATTTCGGCGGAGTACAGGTCACGTTCTACACCAAACCGGGGGATAAGGACTACGTCTATGCCGATCTCGGCACTGCCAAGGGGCATTACAGCCTCGGTTCCGTCGGTACGTACAATTACCGTAAGCCCGAGGATATTACTGCCGAAGTGTCATCTCTGTTCACAGGATTGAAGCTGAAAATCACCGGCGGGCTGGGAGCGAATTTATCGCTCAGCAGCTACTACACAATTGATGAGGCGGGGACTCCGGCCGGAGTACTACGGGTGGACACTGGACATATCCGTGAAGCGGATATAGACCGGGACGGAAATCCTGAAGCGGTCTCTGCTCACGGTACCCCAATGACAGCCTATATTTACCGCTGGCACAACGGCCATGCCGAGAAAGCAGACGTAAACGATGCTTTACAGGCAGATTCCGTGATGCTCAGAGATGACCTAATCTATGAGGCCTCGAATATGGGGGAGAGTGAAGGAAGAGAGTACCAGCTCATTCCGGAAGGGTTGATTCCCGTGATGCCCCGGGCCGAATGACCCGCTAAACTTTCCTTAATAAAATCCTTGCGACCACAGCAGCTATGCCGCCGTATATAAGGATAACAATGCCAAAATGAGCATCAATTAGGGGGACACGATCATGGAAGTTAATCCAAAATTAAAACAGGCAAAGCCGGGTAAAATCATCAGCATCGCGGCAGTGTTGCTGGTAGTGGTGCTGATAGCCGCCAATTCCTTTGCAACAGTGCAGTACGGGCATATCGGACTCTACAAAACCTTTGGTAAACTCAACAATAATATGTTATCTCCGGGCATACATCTGAAAATTCCGTTTTTCCAGAGTGTTATACAAGTCAACACCCAGGTCACCAAAGCGGAGACGGATACCTCTGCATCCTCCAAGGACCTGCAGCCCGTATCCACTCATGTGGCGGTTAACTATTCCGTTAATAAAGATTCTGCATATAATCTGATGAACAACATCGGAGGCAGCTTCGATGCGGTGATTATCAATCCGGCGATTCAGGAGATTGTCAAAGAAGTAACCGCCAAATATCCGGCTGAGGATCTGATCACGCGGCGGGATGTGGTGGCAGGAGAGATCAGCGATCTCTTGACCAAACGTTTGGCCAAATACGACCTCGTTGTAAATGACATTAACATTGTGAACTTCAAATTCTCGGATGCATTCGACCAGTCCATTGAAGCGAAGCAGGTTGCCCAGCAGCAGGCGCTCAAGGCAGAGAACGATCTCCGGCGGATCGAGATTGAGGCCAAACAGAAGATTGCGCAGGCACAGGCCGAAGCAGAATCCCTAAGACTTAAGAAGCAGGAGGTTACACCGGAGCTGGTGCAGCTGAAGCAGATCGAGGTTCAGGAGAAAGCGCTGGAGAAATGGAACGGCGTGCTGCCGACGGTAACAGGCGGGGCTACCCCTTTTATTGATATTGAGTCACTGACGCAGAAATAATCTAATGTGTGCATGTACAAAAGGACATCCCGAAGGGGGTGTCCTTTTTTACGGTCATAAATCCATAATTAATTTAAATATTGACAGTTACTATCAAAAGATATAAACTCTCAAATGTTAGTTGGTGTTAAATATTTCTGGAGGGTGGAGGATTTGATGGGGAGTCAGCTTAAACAAAGATGGTGGGTCCTGGGGGCGCTTGCGGTCGGTATACTGGCAGTCGGGTTGGATATGACGGTACTAAATCTTGCTTTACCGGTATTGGCTACAGAGCTCAGTGCAACGAACGGTCAACTTCAATGGTTTGCTGATGCGTATAATCTGGTCTTTGCAGCGGCATTACTGCCTGCGGGATTGCTTGGAGACCGGCTGGGACGTAAAAAAATGCTTACGGCCGGCTTGCTGGTGTTTGGCATCTCTTCCTTGGTCTGTGCCTTTGCAGATTTACCCTGGGAGCTTATCACCGGACGTGTTTTTCTGGGGCTGGGGGCCGCCTTGCTAGTCCCGCTGTCGATGTCCATTATTCCGGTCTTGTTCTCCGAACAGGAGCGTCCGAAGGCATTGGCCGTCATCCAGACCGCAATGGCCTTCGGACGCTCCTGTTCGGAGAACAAGACCGGAATAATGGACATCGACAGCGGGACTAGCAAGGCGGCCCCCAGCCCCAGAAAAACACGTCCGGTGATAAGCTCCCAGGGTAAATCTGCAAAGGCACAGACCA
>CAKMKL010000094.1 GCA_927443375.1 uncultured Paenibacillus sp.
CCTTTTAACGTAAAGGTTGCTTTTTGCCCGATCAGAAGTGCTGAGCTGCCGCTGATCTTTATTCCTTTCACCTCTCCCTGAGGAGCTAATGTGTAGACTCCCAGGCCGTTGACAATGCTGCGCTGCTCCGTGCCGTATTCCGTATTAAAGGTAAGCTTAGCCGACGTTTCAGCCAGCGGACGGTCTACCATGGTCGTAGAGCCCCCTCCGTCCAGATTCATTCCTTTCCAGACACCGATGTTTGTCATGAATGATTGCAGTTCTGTCAGCGACATACCTGCACTACTCTCATTATCCTCCACCGCAATGACATATACGTAACGGCCATCCTGGGAATAACCAAGTGCTGTACGGGCCCGGTAGCCGCCGATACTGCTCGTTGACCTCGAGAAGGTGGCTGCTTTACCGTTGTTGACCAGGATGGTATGTCCGCCGATCATCATTTGCAGGCTTGCCGGATCCACAGTTTGCTGCGTCGTTTTAGATTTCAAGGAATACACACTGCTCAGCTTTTGGCCTACTGCCAGATGAGCTTTAACGAACTGCGCTGCAAGCCCGTGTGTCCGCAGGATATAAGCCCCTTTCGGAACTGCCATCGGCAATGCTGCATCTAAAGAGATTTGAGTGATCGTATCATTCTCAACCAATACCTCCGTTGGCGTGGTAGAGCTATTCTTCGGCCGGGCCAGTGCGGTCCAGGCATCTGTATAGAGATAGGCAGCATTGGCATGGCTATATGTAGAACTGCCGCCTTCAGGGCTGTATGCCCCTTTATTAATACCTGACAGCGGGAACTGGGCGCCATCCTCAGCTGTGACCAGTCCTTCAAAAGCATATTCATCGATCACCGGCTGGCGGTCTTTGGTCACTGCAAAAGCATACATTCCTTCTAGCTGTGATGGTGTAGAAACCACAACCCCGCTTGATATTTGTCCCCCTATCGGGGCACCTTCGCCGCCGGTGTTGAAATAATCACCGTTAACTGCAGCTACTGCTCCAGTTTCAGCTGCCATACCGCCAGTGCTTTGACGGGTAGTCAGGTTACCGCCCTTTCCGGTCATTACATCAAGGGACACATAGGGATTACTCAAGTCTACACGGATGACATCAGCCAGCCCGGTAGCGTTGATGCCCAAACGTTGTGTTGTGAACTTATATTTTATCATCATTGCACCAGAAGTGATTACTTCCTCACCCAGCTTGGTCACTGTAAAAGAACTCGCTGCTGCCCGGGCTACTGGTATAGTAGAAGTTCCCCATCCAGGCAGTCCTTCGCTTCCGATTACCGGCATGATCCAGAGTACACCGGCCAATGACGCAGCAATCCAGCGTTTGGCAGGTAACCTTCTTCTCCCCTGTGCATGCTCTTCGTTTCTCTTCTCCATGGAAACTTCATTCATTTCAGTGTAACTCTCCCATCTCTTTTATTAATATAAGTTCTCTGATATCCGCATCTATTTTTCCAGTCAAAGAACAGGCTTCCATTTTTCCTTAACACTTTAATAGACTGAAATGAAGCCAAAAAGTTGCGAATTTTGCTAGATTCAGCCCTATTTAATAGCCTGGTAAGTCTATGCAGACATAGGAAGAAACGGCTTTGCCATCCTATTAGGGAAGGTATCCGTTTCTGCTGGAAAGAGAAAGATCATTTATTGGGCAAAACAAATAAGTGCTTATCTTAGCAGAAAAAGCCCCGCAAAGCGGGGCTTTCAGCCTGAAAACTTGTTACTTCTACAAGAAACCTGCCATGCCGAGCATACGCTGCAGCATCACCGCCGCCTGGGCCCTGGTTGCGTTACCCTGCGGTTGGAATTCAGTTGTAGTCATTCCCAGTATAATTCCTTCCTGCACAGCTTTAGCGACAAATTCAGCACTTGCATTCTGGATTTTACCTCTGTCTTTGAAGGCACTTAACGCAGAAGAAGTAGAGCCGCTCAGTGTGATCGGATTCTTCGTATATTCCATTGCGCGGATAATCATGATTGCCAGCTGCTCCCGGGTAATATTGTCATTCGGCCGGAAGGTACCATCCGTATTTCCTGTAATAATACCTGCTTTAGCCGCTGCTCCAATATAATCACCTGTCTGTGTTGAAGGCTGAACATCTCTGAACTGCTGTGCGGTCACCCTGTCTCCAAGCAGTCCAAGTCCCCTGCTGAGCATTACTGCAAATTCAGCCCGGGTTATCTTCAGTTCCGGCTTAAACACGGTACCGTAGCTGCTGTCGATAATATTTTTGGCAGCAAGTAAGGCCACAGTCGTCTTTGCCCAGTGCTTGCTCATATCGGTAAAGCTGCGGGTCGATAAGAATGTGCCGACTACCTGATTGCCTGTTGTGTTGGCCTTGATAACCGTATAACTTCCGGCGGTGCTGATCTTGGTAGGCAGATAAGCAGCATCATAATAGGCCAGATCCAATCGGGCCGCTGATACCTGATCACTATTCAATGTGGAAGTCGTGCGCACCGCGTACTCTCCCGGTACACTAAGAACGGTTCCATTGGAGTAATTGCCGCTGACCACCGCGCTCAGCCGGATATCGGTCAAGCTGGTTACAGTCTGCAGCCCTTGTGTTCTAAGCTTTTGCTCGAAAGGCGTGTATGTGCCAGTTGGAACCTTCTCCAGCCGGAGTACAAGCGATATCGTGTTGCTGTCTGCGATCAGGTTTGCAGCAAGGCTGTTCATATTGATATCATCCAGCGCCAGAGTAAACATGCTGTCACCGTAACGAACCCCGAACGTCGACTTACTGTTACGGTTTACGGCATCCAGCAGCGGCTTGAGTGGCACCGACACATAGGCGGCCAGCTCTGTTGAAGGGACTTCAAATACTAAGGATGGCGTGCCCAGCTTATTAAGATATTCATAGCTGGCAGTCAGGCGATCCGTGGCCAGTGTATATCTTTTGAGCGACTGGCTGTAAACAGAACGGTCATCTGCCACAGAAGCGGAGTCGCTCTTGAGCAGCGGATATTCCTTCCCAAATTCACCTGCAGTGAGCGTACCCAGATAGGAAGGACGGCTACCCGTTGTGGTGGTTCCCCCAGTCAGGTTCTGAACGGAAAGTGCTGTAAATGATGCAAGCGCATTGCCGCTAACATCAAAAATACCTCCAGCTCCTGTCATATAGGACAGGTCAACGGCCTGTCCGGTTTTTACTACTGAAGAGAGAACCAATTTCAGCGTTGCTCCGGTTACGTTAAAAGATTGTACGCCTACAATACTACCGTCTACTCTAACTGCGAATTGCCCGGTATATAGCGATGTACTGGCCTGCATACTTTTGCTAAAAGTAACGGTAAGCTCATCACCAGTGATGGTTGCAGAACTGATATTCGGCACTGTCGTTACACTGCTTCCCGAGATAGAGACCGGCTGGAGATTAATGTAGGCTGCCCTGTTGCCATTGAGATCGCTGATTCCGGCAGTTCCCGGAACATAAGAGATTGTGGTATAACTGGTCGTGGTAAGCGTGCTCTCTACAGTAAGTGTTACTTGATTTCCGCTTACGGCTACGTTGGTTACATAGTTAGGCGTGCTTCCTACCAGCACTGAGAACTGACTGATCATCGGCAGATTGCCCGGGGACAATCCTTCATTATAAGTTAGTATAATCTGCTTGCCTGAACCGACTGCACTCTGATATACCGGAGCGGTCGTATCGCTGGTGTTGCGGATATAGAAATCGCTGAAGTTTGTTATGTTCTGACCGTACTGATCCTGCAGCGGGTAAGAGCCGGCGATGTAGGTTATCCGGACAGCCTGTCCGCTGGATGCTACATTATTTACGCCTAAAGTAACTGACGAACCACTAGAGCTAACAGAATTAACGCCCAATGAAACGCCGTCTGCGTATACATAGAACTGGCCATAACCAGCTGTAGATGCAGTTCTCAGTGAATCATTAAAATTCAAAACTACAGTCTTTCCCGACAACGTTCCGTCTTTGGGTGTAGGCAATGCTGATTGAACTGTATTCGTTACCTGCCGCGATGAAAAACTGTTTGCCGTATTTCCGCTCAAGTCTTGAATCGTTCTCAAACCGCCCGAATAGGAGATCTTGACAATTTGCCCTACAGCTACACCAGTGCTGAGCGTCACATATACGCTGTCGCCCTGAATATAAATACCTTCGAGGGCTCTTTTCTCATCATTCACCGTTACTGAAAAACTGCTCATAAGCAGTGCGACCGATGAATTCAGCGGTTCATCGTATTTTAAACGGATAGTACGATTATTCTCGAGCACTGCTGAAGAGAGTATGGGGGACATCTTATCCAAAGCAATCGTCTTGAAGCTCCAGGTGTTTTTACCGCTGATGCCTTCGAAGGGGTTATTGTTGCTGTCAACAAAGGCCCCGTTGGCGATATCAATATAATAGGTTGTGTCGTTGTCTAGAGACGTGGAAGGTACAATAACGTATTCCTTAGAATTGGTACCTGGAACTACAGATACAGATGTTGTTAGTTTCGTTCCGCTGCTTTTATACAGAGCCACTCCACTCTCAGCGGTTAAAGCTGCCGCCTGATTGAATGCAATCTTAATAGGTTCACCAGTAGCTACAGACTCACGGCGGTCAGCCGGACTAAGCGCTGTTACGCCAAAGCCCGTAAGCGACGTGGTTGTGAAGCTCCATGTATAAGATCCAGAGGCAGGAAAAATATTACCATCCTGATCATAAAAGGCCCCTTGCGGAATGGTCACAGTATACTGCGTATTGCTTAACAGCGGACTCGCTGCAGAAGCAGCAGACACCGTAATAAAACGGGTTCCCCCTCCCGTAACTGCAGAGGAGTTCACGTTGAAATACCTGGTACCATCTGAAGTACCCGGAGATAAACTGATTACTCCCGCAGCCGGCATCATCGGCTGGTCAAAGGTCAGTTGAAGATTGCCTGTTGTCGAGACGGCACCCGCTCCGTTAGCTGGAGATACATTTACAGATGACACAGCCGATTCTTTAACTGAAAAACTCCAGACATTCCCTGTAGAAATCCCTGCAAAGGATTTGTTGTCATCATCTTTAAGTGCATATGGATCAACCAGCACGTAGTAGCTGCTGCCGGAGACCAGCTTACTTGCCAAAATCAAAGTCACCGTAGTTGATGAGGCATCACTTTGTAAATTAACATAACCCTCTCCGTCTTTGAGCTTAAACTCCTGCACTACAGAGTTGTCAGCTGAGGCGATAAGCTTAATTGAACCTCCACCCCGCTGCAGTTTCTTGTTAAGCTTAAAGCTAAGCTGAGAAAGAGTGCTATCCACCCGCGAATAATTCACCGGAGAATAATCACTTGCAATGATAGTAGTATTGATAGATGGCGCGGTCGTGAATGTCCAAGAGGCTGCCGCTGATTCCAGTCCCAGTCCGTCTTTAAACATGCCTTGGGGCACATTAACGGTATAGGTCTTATTGTACTCAAGGTCCTTACCTAATTTGAGCTGATATTGCGTTGAAGTGCTGATTAAGCCTGAGCTGCCCACGGGAATAGTTACATAGGGTTGACTCGCCCCTAGTGCAGTAACAGTGATGTCTCCGGTCTGCGGAGTTACCTGACGGTCGAAGCTTAGTTTGATGGATGAGGCTACATTTACGTTCACTTCTCCCTGGACAGGGGATGTGGACATGCTAAATTCATTTGCGGCATGCACTGCCGAGCTCCCGATCCCGATAGACGAATACCCTGTACCGAGCACCAGGTTTCCTGCTAAAATGAGTGCCGTCCATATTGAAATTTTTCTTTTCATGCGGTGATAGACTCCTCTCAAGCCATACTATCTCGTCTTTATACATATTCTTATATTTCGGCTAAAAGGCTTCCAAAGTTTAGAAGAGTTCCCGGTTTGGATCACTCCCATACCTTCAACCTCTTCAGTAGAAAGCAAAAAAAGCCCGCAGACTCCAATCTTCTATTAAAGAAGATCGGTCTGAGGGCTTGTCTATATTGACGTATAAATTAAATCCCGGCCTGGGCTTTAAGCATTTCTGCTTTATCCACACGTTCCCATGGAAGATCGACATCGGTGCGGCCAAAATGGCCGTAAGCCGCAGTCTGTCTGTAAATCGGTTTGCGCAGATCCAGCATGGAGATAATTCCGGCAGGACGAAGATCAAAATTACTGCTGATGAGGTCAGCCAGCTTTTCCTCACTGATTTTCCCTGTTCCGTATGTATCCACATTAATTGACACAGGATTAGCAACCCCAATTGCATAGGCCAATTGAATTTCACATTTGGAAGCAAGGCCGGCAGCCACCAGATTCTTCGCTACATAACGGGCTGCATAGGCAGCAGAGCGGTCGACTTTGGTTGGGTCTTTTCCGGAGAATGCGCCTCCGCCATGACGGGCATATCCGCCATATGTATCTACAATAATCTTGCGTCCGGTTAATCCGGCATCACCCTGCGGACCGCCAATTACAAAACGGCCTGTCGGATTAATGAAGTATTTAGTATTCTCGTCAAGCAATTCAGCGGGAACAACCGGCAGAATAACATGTTCTTTAATATCCGCCTGGATCTGCTCAAGTGAAATTTCCTCTGCATGCTGTGTCGATACAACAATTGCATCTACACGTACCGGTTTATCATCCTGATACTCAATCGTTACCTGAGTTTTGCCATCCGGACGCAAATATTCCAAAGTGCCGTCTTTGCGGACTTCAGACAAACGGCGGGCAATCCGGTGCGACAAGGCGATCGGCAAAGGCATTAATTCAGGTGTTTCATCTGTTGCAAAGCCAAACATCAGCCCTTGGTCACCTGCACCAATATTTGCAGTTTCTTCAGCAACCTGTGCAGGATCACGATGCTCCAGCGCCGCATTTACACCCTGCGCGATATCAGCAGACTGTTCATTCAGGGAGCTAAGCACAGCACAAGTATTATAGTCAAAACCATATTTTGCGCGGGTATAGCCAATTTCTTTAATGGTATTGCGTACAATAGCAGGAATATCAACATACTCCGACTTAGTGCTAATCTCACCAATGACGAGCACAAGACCCGTTGCTACAGCTACCTCGCAGGCAACGCGGGCATTTGGATCATTGGCCAAGAAAGCATCCAGCACTGCATCAGAAATCTGATCACAGATTTTATCCGGATGTCCCTCTGTTACGGACTCGGAAGTAAACAAATGACGTCCTTTAATAGACACGTACAACAACCTCCCATATTGTTAGTCTGACACTGTATAAGGGGGCTCCTTAGTGATAACAGGCCAAATAAAATAAGAATAATATCAAAAAATTATAGATGCCGACTTCAAAAAATGAACCTTTTCCATATGGAAAAGGTTTAAGGCTTTCCTCAAAAGTCATATTATCTTATTTGCCGGATGGTGTCAATTAAAGGCAGTCTCAACCGGCGCTTGCTAAGTTATGTGAAAAGAGACTGCTCGGCCTGCTTGACAAGCCTCTTCGTAATTTCTCCGCCAACAGAGCCATTATCTCTGGAAGTTAAATGACCCAGATACTGACTCCGTCCGATTCCTCCTGCCCCTCCAAGTGCTCCAAGTTCAGAAGCAAATTCGGTATCTGCCCCTCCACCATAAGATGCACCATATAAACCGAATTCAGCTGCAATTTCATATTGCATTTGTTTCAGCATTGCCCGGCTTTCCGGTACCACTGTACGATTAGTACGTGCCATGTTACAGCACCTCCTGAAATTATTTTTAAAGATTACAGGAAGTATTCTGCGCCAGATCCATAGCTTTCAGTCCGTTTAATGTTTGTCAGCCGTGGGAAAGAGTTCCGGTGTATGAGGATCCCTCCCAAAGGGTATCCTTAATATTAAGGATATAGTACAGTACTTCTTCTTTATTTCAATGTATACGAACCTCTTACCATCACTACAAGTCCTAAGGTTTGACCTTCTTGAACAGCAATCCCCCGTCCATCACGGGGAAACGATAATAAATGATTGGAAGGTGCTGCAAGGCCGCTCACAAGATCGGTGCCATCCGTTAAATCAGCGACGCCATTACTATCCTGTGAATAAATCACTGCTTTACCCGCCCGGACAATAAATTCAGCACCCGCTCCGGCTATTAAAGTCTGGCCCGGTTTTACGTCAACAATTATAGCTTCATTACTACTTGGAGCTGGAGATGATGGTGCAGCAGTAGCAACAGGTGTAGCAGTGGCCGTTGGTGCCTGAGTAGCTGCTATTGTTCCACCTTGAAGTACCTTTTGAATTTGTTGATCCACATAACTTTTCGTTACAACGGGATCATCAGCCGTACCTGGCTGCAAGCCAACACTTGCGCCTTCGGCGGTAATGTTGAGTACAGAACCTGCCCATACACTACAAGCAAGCAGCCCGGTCGCCATAGAAATTTTCCAAACGGTTTTCATCAGCTTCCTCCTTCAGAATTCGAAAAATGCTAAAAAAAAGAATAGCCTCCGAAGAGGCTATTCTGGGCTTCGGTAAAACCGAATTACTTGCTTACAGTTGTTCCGCTAACAATCTGGTTGCCAGAAGCATCTTGAATGTTAGAAGTCTTAGTAGTTACTTGAACTGAAGTTACATAAGTAGCTCCAAAGTTCAACTTACCAGCACCATCAGTTGTAGTTGCAATGAGTTCATCAGCATCAAATGCGCCGTTACCATTTTTGTCTACATACAGAACTTTGTAGCCATTGAAATCACCTTGCACTACTGCAACTTCAGCATACCACTTAGCGTTCGATCCTGTAGTAGTACCGTTTGCCAAGTTAGTCAGAGTCACTGCGGAGCTAGGAATTTCAACATTGTTAATCTTAAATGTAAAGTCAGCTGCATCTACCAACGATACAGATTCAGAGAAGGTCAAGATCAGTCTTGACGAAACATCGCTTGATACAGCTACACCATTCAATGTAGGAGATACTTTATCAACGAAGTTTGCAACACTACCTACAACAGGAACAATAATGTTGCCTGCAGCATCCTTAACACCATTGATGATGAATTGTTGCGCATCAGCGGATCCAACCGAAGACGAAGGAATGAACAGCGTAGCCACTACTGTTGTAGGGTTGCCAGTTCCAGTGTAATCAGTTGTGATGTAAGAACCTGCTGGAAGACCTTTGCCAGCCAAAGTGTAATTGTTAACATCGATAATCGATGCTACATTCAGGCCGGAATTGTCTTTAACAGTAAAGGAGAACTTTTGATCAGTTCCATCAATAGCCGCATTAGTGATTGTAGCTACATCAACTGTCGGTGCTTTTGTATCAGAAGTAGATGTAGATGTTTTTGTAACAGTCAGCGACACTGCAGCATTTCCATTACCTGGATTAGCTGTATCCTTAACCAAGTTAGCAGGCAGACGCAATGTGTAAGTTCCATCAGCCAAAGAAGTAATAGCGAAAGTTACAGTATCATCCTTAAGTGCATAAACTGCGTTAGTTGCAGTTGGTACGGAACCAGGATTTGCTACGGAGTAGTCAACCTTCGAACCATTTGCAGTGTTAATCAGGGAAACCATGGAACCCGCTGCAACACTCTTGAGGTTCTCGGAGAATTTCACTACAAGACCAGTGCTGCCGTAAGTTGCGCTAGCAACTGTTGGAGCTACGGAGTCTTTAGAGAATGTTACGCCCGTAGTGTAAGTTGAAGCCAATGGGTTCAACAATGTGTCATAGATGGATGTACGGAACAAGATTGTACCGTTAAATACATTGTTGTTGAAGTCGAAGCTTGGAGCAGACAAATTGTAAGTTTTGGAATCTACTTTAGTAACGATGAAGGCACCTTTATCAAGGCCATTGCCATCCAGCAAACGAATCGAGTTATTCAGGGAACCCTGATCAACATCTTTGCTAAATACAACCTTCACAGTGCTTTCACCAGTTACAGTTACAGAAGAAACTGTAGGAGCAAGTGTATCAGAAACTACTGTTACAGTTGTCTTAGTTGGGTTCGGAGCAATGTAGTTACTAGCAAAGTCACGAACATTCAACAGAGACACATCGTAAGTTTTGCCGGATTCCAGTGTTCCTGTAGTCAGCGTCAACTCATTCGAGATACCGCTAGAAGCAACAACTGTAGCTTGCGCTCCGTTAACATAA
>CAKMKL010000095.1 GCA_927443375.1 uncultured Paenibacillus sp.
GCCGCGCTCGCTACTTACCGGATTCTGAACGAAGAAACGGGGGGAGCGACGCTGCGCAGCTCGATTTGGAAGCTGAAAGACGGCCGCTGGCAAATGTTTTGTCATCAAGGAACGCCTACCGGGAGTCCAAGCCATACATAGCGGTTGATCTGCTCGCGGTTCAGTCTCTGATCACATGGCCCTGACCGAGGGTGACTTCTATGAACCCGGCCATATGCCGGGCTTGATAGCGGATCGGCTTGCCGCTGCCCATAATAACAATGTTGCGGATATCCGCAGAGCCTTCCGCAGGAAGCGCGAAGGCTTTGATATAGGGGTATTCTTCACTAAGCGTAGTGTGGATGGCCTTGATCAGCCGGTCATTTTCACTTCGGCCCATCAGATTCATCAGGATAGCACCCCGCGAATGAAGCTTGGTCCGGGTAAGGCGGAAAAATTCACTGGAGGTTAAATGCGGCGGCGTTCCGGCGGCTGTGAAGGCATCCAGCAGGATGTAGTCATAACGTCCGTTTTGCTCACGCTCCAGGAGGCTCCGGCCATCGCCAATCATAACGTTGTCCTGATGATAACCGAAATGGGTTCGGCTATAGTCTACGACCTCGGCATTCACCTCAGCCACCTTGATGCTTTTCTCCGCAAAATAACCGGCAATCGTTCCGACTCCGTGTCCAATCAGGAACACATTCTGGAAATAGGGCTCATTGCACTCCATTAAATGAATCATGGCCCGCGGATATTCAAAGACGACGCGCCGCGGATGCTCCAGATCAAGCACGCCCTGAATGGCCTCGCCGGAAAACTGGAGAACGCGGAAGCGTCCTTTTTCACCATATAGCTCTGTAGTTTCATACACCTGGATCTCATCGTTATTGCTTGATGCCGGGAACTGTGGCTGCAAAATATCGGTCTCCTTATACGTGGGAAATTCGTTTGTATTCGTTTGGTGTGACTCCGACGATCCTTTTGAACAGCTTGTTGAAATAAGCGGGATCGGGATAGCCGACTTCGGTGCCGATTTCATGTACCTTCAGGTCGTGGGCACTCTTAAGCAGCTGTTTCGCTTTGCGGATGCGGATTTCAATAATATAGTCGGTCAGGGTGAGCCCGGTCTCCTGCTTGAACAATTTGCTGAGATAGCTTGGCGTCAAAAATACCATATTCGCCAGCGTATTCAGGTCAGCATGCTGATTATAATTGGCCGACACCCAGCGCTTAACTGTTTCAACTGCCGTACCGGACATCTCTAGCCGATGGGTGCGGATTTCATTCAGTGCAGCGGAGAAAAGAGTTGTGAACAGCTCTTCCATTTCGCCAAGGCTCATGCAGGTTTTGAACTGCTCCTCCAGCCTTGGGCGGGTCTCTTTCCAGTAGACGGCTTCGAATTCCTGCAATTCTGAGCGGGCGGTTTCCTCTACCTGCTGGAGGGAGCGGAGAATCAGATCCGGATTGGCCTGCCCCGCTTCAAGTACTCGGAACATCTTACGGATCCACTCCTGTGCCCCGGCAGTATTTAGAATCTGCAGATCATGGATCAGCGGCTCCCGGAATGGAGCGAAAGGATCTGCTGCAGACTTCTCCGCAACATTAAGTTCCTCTATAGTAGCATAATGCAGCGGCTGCGGATTATAAATTCCCGCATCACAGGCCTGCTTGGCTTCAAGATAAGCGATTCTCAGCCTAGCCGGATCGGAATAGGAACGGCTTACCCCGATATGCAGGCGCTGATTTCTTCCAGCCGGACTGACATACTCCATGATATCGCGCTGCTCCTCAGGGGGGAGCGGCTGCGGAGAATAACGGACCCATACCCGGCTGCCTTTATGCATCTCCAGAAGGTCAAACAGGGCCCCCTTCTCTTGCCGCAGACGCTCAGCATAGGCAAGGCCCGTTTCCCGGCTGCCTCCTTTCAGGACATATACCGTAAAATACGGCTGCGGCAAACCCAGACCGTTTAAAAGAACAGAGGAAGGCTCGTCGATCTGCAGCAGGGAGAGCAGCAGCCCGGAGCGCTGGCGTTCTTCTTTGTCCTGCTGCTGCTTCCGTGCCTGATCCAGGGTATAGAGTACTTCGAAAAGCTGTTCTTTGTTGATCGGCTTAAGCAGGTAATCCACGGCTGAGCTGCGGATGGCTTCCCGGGCATAATTAAATTCAACGAATCCGCTCATCAGCAGCGTGCGGATCTGCGGGTGGCTGACTTTCAGCCGCTTGATTAGCTCCAAGCCGTCGATCTGCGGCATACGGATATCGGTAATGACAACGTCCAGCTGAAGGGAAGGCAGCTCATCCAGCAGATGCTTGCCGTCTGGATAAGTACCGACGACACAAAAGGTGCTGCTCTCTTTGCTGATCATCCGGGCCAGGCCTTCGCGAATCAGAACCTCATCATCTACAATCACAATACGCAGCAATCCGGATATCCCCTTTCCTGACTATATAGTCCAGCCTATATAGTATTATTCCTCAACGCGGGCGTCCGAGAGGTCGTCAATTCTTAGAATAACGCGGGTGCCACGGCCAAGCTCGCTGAATACACGCAGCCCGAAAGCGCTGCCGTAATGCAGGCGGATCCGCTCATTTACATTGCGCAGGCCGATGCCGAACATTTCGCCGTCAGCCCCGTTCATCAGGTTATTGTTCAGAAGCCGCAGGGTGCCTTCATCCATGCCGACACCATCATCCTCGACGCAGAAGACGATTTTGCCATCCTCAGTCCAAGCGGTAATATGGATTGCCCCCGGACCCTCTTTAGGCTCCAGGCCGTGAAACACGGCGTTCTCGACAATCGGCTGGAAGACCAGCTTAATTACCGGTAGCGGAAGAAAATCCTCCGGTACTTCAATGTTCAGGCTGAATTTATCCGGGAAGCGGATTTGCAGCAGATGCAGATAATTGCGCACATGATCCAGCTCATGCCGGATCGTCACCATTTCATCGCTGCGGACAATCCCGTAACGCATTTGCAGGCCGAGCAGATAAGTCAGCCTGGCCACACGCGGATCGTCACTGCTCTCTGCCAGCATGCGGATAGATTCCAGCGTGTTGTAAATAAAATGCGGGTTGATCTGATTCTGCAAAGCACGCATATCAGCCTTTTGCTTGCGTTTCTCCGTAAGCGATACTTCCTGAAGCAGATCCTTGACCCGGATGATCATCCGGTTGAAGTGGCTGCCGAGCATCCCGATTTCATCGTTATATTTAGGCGAAAGCCAGACATCCAGATTGCCATGCTGCACCTGCTTCATCAGGCGGACCATCGATTTCAGCGGTTTGGTCAGCGCATAGGAAATGAACGTCGCCACAACCAGAGCAAAGGCTACAATCGCCAAAGTAGTTAAGATCAGCGTATTTCGGGTCTTCTGTACCGGGGTAAGGATCCGTTCCAGCGGAATTGTAACGATGGTTGTCCACCCGGTATTCGGTGACACGGTATACACTGCCAGATAATCCCGGCCCTCCAGGTGAATCTGGAAATGGCCCTCCGGCTGATCCGTATTCTGCAGCAGCAGGGGGATATCATGCTGCTGCAGAACACGGCTCTGCACATCTGTATTAAAACTGCCATAGATAAGCTGTCCTTGATCGTCCACAATCAGGGTATTGCCCTGGGTGACGGTATTGACCGGGTCGGCGATGCCTTTGAACAGGCTGATGTCGATATCGAAGACCAGCATACCGATCGGCTTCAGCGTGCTGACCGAGGTGATCGTCCGCAGGACACTGAAGACTTCACAGTGATCTCCGGCGTTCACCCGGATCGTATGCCGTCCCTGGACAACAGGCGCTACCCCGGCCCCCTTGGTAAGGGTCTGCCACTCGTTCATCCGCTCTTCGGGGAACAGTTCATTAATGCCGGGAGCTCTGTCATAGAAGACAGACCCGTATTTGTCCACTAAGTATACGGCAATGATCTCGTCTTTCGTATGGTTCAAATAGCTTAGGAACATCGACATACTGGTGTTCTTATCCCAGTCGGCATACTGCTGCTCCATATAAAATTGAACATCCGTATTATACAGCGGCAGCGCTGTATTTCTTTTTAAATCAGCGACATACCTGTCTATGGTATCTGAAGCGCTGCCCGCCATCTGCCCGGCACTCTTTGTGGAGCTCTGCAGCACCGAATTAAAGGTGGAGCGGGAGGAGAGGTAGCTGACATAAGTAATCGGCAGAGAAAGAAGAAAGACGAATACGACAATCAGCTTGCGCTCCATCGGCAGGTTGGCCAGAAACAGCCATAGCCTGCGCGGAATTCTCAGGATGTATGATACCACGGTAGTCTTCCTTTCCGTACATCCCCCTATTTCACGGCCCCGCTGGTTACCCCCTCAAAGATATAACGCTGCAGGAAAAAGTACAGGATGACCGTCGGCAGCAGAATCAGCAGAATCGCCGCACAGATCAGGTTCCATTCGCCCGAGTTGACTCCCTGGAAACGCATCAGGATCGTGGTTACAACGCCAAGGCTTTGTTTAGGCATATAAAGGTAAGGGATGTACATGTCATTGTAAATGCTGATCGTCTTCAGAATCACCAGCGTAGCTGTTGCCGGAGTTAAGAGCGGGAAGATGATCGAACGGTAAATTTTAAATAAGGATGCACCTTCCACCATGGCGCTCTCATCGAGATCAAAGGGAATGTTGCGGATAAACTGCAGGTACAAAATGATCTGGATAACATCTGCGCCGATATAGAGCACGATAGGGGCGCCGAGTGTGTTGTAGAGGCCCATATTTTTAATTATGCCGAAGGTGGCGACCTGTGTGGTAATGCTCGGAATGATAGTGGCTACCAGATAAGCTCCGAATACAACCGGCTTCAGCTTAAAAGAGAAGCGGCCCAGCACATATGCCACCATTGTGCCAAACAGAATGTTCAGGGTCAATGTAATTATAATGATGACCAGGACATTGCCGAACCCGCTAAGGAGCCCCCCGCGCTGGAAGACGGCGGTAAAGTTGTCGAAGTTCAGGAAGCTTTTGGGCAGAGCCATGGAACTGCTGGAGTTGAACTCGTCGGTAGATTTAAAGGCATTTACGATGACTACATAAGGAGGGAAAAGGACGACAAATACCCCGATCAGCAGCGTGAAGTATTTGATGAAATCTACAAAACGAAATTTGGTATGTGCCATGTTTATTTGTCTCCTCCCCGGTTAAGTACCAGCTGCTGCACCAGCAGCACAATGACGACAAAGAAGAGCAGGATGATGCTCATTGCCGAGGCCAGCCCGTAATTGTTAAAAGCAAATGCCGTATCGACCACCTTCTGCACATAAGTCTGGCTGGCGCCGGCAGGGCCGCCTTTGGTCAGCACGAACGGCAGATCGAACACTTCGAGTGCGCCGGTAACGGTCAGGAACAGGTTGAGCTGGATCACTGGCTTCATATTCGGCAGCGTAATTCTCCAGAGAGTCTGGAATGAGCCTGCGCCGTCGATTTTGGCCGCTTCATAAATATCCTTCGGTATAGCCTGCAAAGAGGCGATGTAAATAACCATGTTGTAGCCCATAAACCGCCAGAAGCCGGTGGAGGCAAGCGAGTAGTTTACCAGCCCTTCGGTACCGAGCCAGCTGGTCTGGGCCAGGTGGTGAAGCCCGATGTTATCCAAAAACAGATTCAGAGATCCGTTAGTAGTGTCAAAAACATAGCCGAACATGAAGGCCACAGCAACGCCGTTCATGATATAAGGCAGGAACAGCATAATCCGGAAGGCGTTTTTGCCCCGCAGCCTGCTGCTCAGCACGACGGCGAAATAAATGGCGACGATATTCTGGACGATCCCCATCACAAAGTAGGCAAAGTTATGGGTGAATACTTTGAAAATATCCGGATTGCTGAATACCTCGCGGTAATTGTCCAGGCCGACCCATGGCTTCTCAGGGCTGTAGCCGTCCCAGTTGGTGAAGCTGTAGTAAACAAGCTTAATCGCCGGGTAATAGGTGAACGTTGCCAGAAGCAGCAGCGGAATCAGCAGAAAGGATACGATAATAATGGTCTTCTGTTTGTTATAGGATAAGGTTCCAAACATTTCTCAGCCTTCCTTCCATAAGAAGCTCTCTTTAAATTGACGACAAAATGGATTATCCAGAGAAGGCATAATCCATTTTGCGCCGATGTTTATGCGGAGTTACCGTGCAGCGTGTTTATAGGATCAATAGCCGAGGTCTTTTTTAGCTTTCGCCCATGCTTTGTTCCATTTGTCGAAGACGGTTTGCGGATCTTTAGCCAGGACGAACTCCTGAGCCATAGCCGGCAGGTCGAGCTGTGCTTTGTTGGTGATTTCAGTTACTTTAGCGTCATCTACTGTACCTTCTTGCAGAACTACACCCGTAGACTGAAATTCTTTAAGCTGAGTCAGGTTGGATTCTTTGCCCTTCAGCGGAGAGATGAATCCGGCGAAATCCTCATATCCGGAATCTTCGATCATCCATTTCACGAAGGCTTTGGCAGCGTCTACATTTTTGCTGTTCTTAGCAACAGCATAGAAGAAGTCAGGGCTCAGCGGTGCTGTAAGTGTGCCTGAGTTGTCATAAGGAAGCGGGAAGAAGCCTACATTGTCCGAAGTGGTGCCTGCGCCGATAACCTGGTTGATCACCCAGTTGCCCAGGAAATACATGGCGAATTTGCCGGAAGCGATGTCCTTCTTCGATTGTTCCCAGTTGGTGGAGTTGATGTCTTTTTCCAGATAGCCTTTTTCATTCAATTCTCTAAGCAGGCTGAGCGATTTGCCGTAGCCGTTATCCATTGTGAAAGGCGTGTCGGAATTCAGCTTCTCATTCGGGAAATCAGGGTTTCCGGCAATAATCCGGGGAACGGAGTATACCCAGTCGTTAAGCGGCCATTTGTCTTTGAAGTTGGAAGCGAGCGGCACTACACCGGCGGCTTTCAGCTTTTCGCAGGCAGCGAGGAATTCATCCCAGGTCTTAGGGACTTCGGTGATGCCGGCATCGGCGAAGGCTTTTTTATTATAGACAATCCCTGTAGTTGAGTTACCAGTCGTAATACCGTACAGCTGGCCTTCATAGGATTTGAAGTCTTTAAATGTAATTTTATCGGTGAGGCCGAGATCGTCCAGCGGTGCGAAATATTTTGGCAGATCGGAGTTAGGGATATTAGGAATGAACATGACGTCGGGAAGCTCGCCGCTGGCCATTCTGACCTTAGCCTGCTGGTTGTAGTCGGTTTGGGAAGCTTCGAATTCAACCTTGATGTTCGGATATTTCTCATTAAAGCGCTTTAAATATTCGTCATACTCTTTGCCGATCATGTCGGTTCTGTTGGTCAGGAAAATGATTTTGCCGCTGATGTCAGAGCCGCTGGCAGCTGCCGGGTCAGTAGTTGCTGCTGCGTCGGTGCTTTCTGGCGCTGTTGTTGCTGCAGGCTCATCAGTTGCTGTGGCTGCATTATTATTATTGTTGTTCGAACCACAGCCTGTCAGGGATAGAGAGAAAATCATAATGATAACAAAACATAACGAAAATAACTTGTTTCTCATTGCATTGTCCCCTTTTCGTGTTATTGTTAGCGTTTACATGAACATTATAGCGCGATTTTTCGGACGAATAAATGTATTCAATTATTATTTATTGTCTCCCGTCCGCAGCAGACCTTTGACATCCACTGTCCAAGCCCGGAACATATTGTCTGCTGAAAGCGCATGCACATTGTTAACATACACATCGGCATACGTATCCAGCCCCGCAAAGTTCAGCTCCGTAACAGCCAG
>CAKMKL010000096.1 GCA_927443375.1 uncultured Paenibacillus sp.
GTGAATGACAGGAAACATCACACAGGCATTTTCGCTAATCGGTTAATCCAATATAGCATGCCTGCACCGATAAGTGCACTACCTGTACAAGCCAGATACATCATCTGAGCACCGCCCGAATAAAACAAATACCCGTTCAGCAGGTTACCCACGATCCCGCCAAGTCCGGAAAACACCATATTGAATAGGCTTTGGCCCGTAGCCTGCATCCTTTTGCCGGAAGCCTGGGCTACATATTCCACAGCAGCCACATAAAACAGCCCGAAGGACAGTCCATGCAGCACCTGAATGCCAACCATAACTGCCGGTACCGGAAACAGCCACTGAATCCCCCAGCGCAGCGCATAAAATAAAGCCGCCAGCAGCAGCGTCCGCTCATGGCCGATCCCTTTAAGGACGCGCGCGGCCAGCAGCATCGAAGGGATATTCGTCAGGGAGGCGAGGAGCAGCGCTGTGCCCACAAGCGAATAGCTGCCCCCCGCCTCCTGAAAGGCCAGCACGAAGAAGGAGTTGTACGCCGTCAGTGTCTGGTTTACGAAAAAGCAGGCAATCAGAAACAACAGGAACAGGCGGTTGCCCAGCAGCTCCTTCATCCCTTGTGACAGAGAAATGGCTGCAGCTTTGCTCTCAGTACTGCGTGATAAGGTCAGCACCGTTGCGGTTCCTGCCAGACTAAGAGCCAGAAAAGGCATCCACAGCCGGGTGATCTCAAAGCTCGACAGATAGAATCCGCCGGCATAGCCGCCCAGTGCTGTACCCAGGCTGCCCAGGCTGCGGATCGTTCCATAAGAAGTGCGGCCCCTCGATGCGGCAGTGACCGCATAGGAATCTGCTACAGGACTTTGCGTCGCCTGGAAGATAATAGACAGAATATAGACCATCACAATGATTGCTGTATATTGAAAGCTATAAAATAAAGACAGGCAGGCTGGTACAGAGATCGCAAGGACCAGTACCAGCTTGGTCTGGCGGTACCTGTCAACGAGCAGCCCCCACACCGGCTGAACCGCAATGGACAGCAGCGTACCGATCGACATCAGCACTCCGACAACATTGGCGCCGATGCCCTGATGCACAAATAAGGTCGTTAAATAGGGATTAAACAGTCCGCCTGCGAGGCCTGTCAATAAATACAATAAGCGGAGCTTCAGCAGCTCCATTTTGGCTTCCTGCGGAATGATCGCCGTATATTCCATAGTGCATTCATCCTTTACCACAGAATCGCCGCAGCGGCAGCCGCTGCCCCCACCGCTCCGGCCCTGTTGCCCAGTGTTGCCGGCAAGGCAGCAACAGGAAACGGCAGATAGCGGCTCACCCGGGTGCGGATTTCCTGCACATAATAATCGCCGGATGCCGCTACACCTCCGCCCAGCACTACAAGCTGCGGGTTCAGCAGCACCGCTGCACTGGCAATGGCAGCCGCCAGATGCTCCAGCGGCTGCTCCATAATCTCACGCGCGGCGGGGTCTCCTTCAGCCGCTGCCTGCAGCACATGCCGGGCGTCCACCGCCCCGGCTATGCCGCCGGCAAGCTCCAGCAGCCGGGAATCCTGCCTAGCTGCCGGAGCAGCAAGCCAGGCTCTCGCCAGCGCCGTAATCCCGCTGCCGGACGCCACCGCCTCCAGCGGGCCGAAGGCTGCGGCGGAAACCGGAAACCGGCTGCGGGCATATCCGGCATCCACGACCATGTATCCGGCTTCACCGGCAGCAAAGGACGCGCCTTTATACAACCGTCCGTTCAGCAGCATTGCCCCTCCGATACCGGTACCTACAGTGATCATCAGCACATGCTCTTTCCCCTGGGCGGCACCCTTCCAGCATTCGCCGAGCAGGGCCAGATTCACATCGTTATCTAAGTGCAGCCGCCCTGCATAATGACGGCGGATGACCGGCCGGATATCTTTTTCCGGCCAAGGAAGCGCCGGAGCCTGGGTCAGAATCCCCTCTGTATCACCAATCACTCCCGGAAAACCGATACCGATACCTTTCAGCTGCTGAAGGGTAAGCCGAAGTCCTCCGAGAAGCTGCTCCAGTTCGCTGAACAGCCATGCTATAAAAGGCTCAGGCGCTTCATGCGCCGATGTGCTTCTCCGCTCCAGCAGGAGAATACCGCCGTCTCCGCCTGTAATGCAAAACATAGTCTTCGTACCGCCAACATCAATCCCTGCGTGATAGCCGGTCTGATCCTCTGTTGTCATTGTTTGCTGCCACCTTTCAGACTTGGCTTTAAGAAACCGGGTCCATCCTAAGTGTAAAGGACATGTTCTGCACACCATCCTCCGGGCGGTGGAGATAGATAATTTCCAGTTTATTCTCCTGCTCATCGCATAGGATAGACGGCTCTGGTGCAGCCGCTGTCACCCGGCATACTAAACCCGGAAGTGCCCATAGTTCCGGACTCACCTTCGCCTGCGAGAGCCCTGAACCGGTGATTTCAAACAGCACTTCAACCGGAATCTCTGTATCCAACCGGACATCTACCGTCAGCAGATCCTTGTCCACTGCCGCTTCAAAAGTCATCCCCCGTAAATGGCTGTTCCAGCTCTTGCCCTGCTCCCTGCGGATAAGGCGCAAATAATACCGGGCTCCATCCGCGTCTATCCAATGAACAGTCGCCGGATGCATCTGCCCGTTCGTATTCCGGCTCCCCGACATCGCCCCGATCATCCGCTTCTCCTCAATCCAAGCCGCCGCTGTGCACAGATTACGGTTTTCTCCAGGCTTATCCCGCTCACACAGCTCGCGGAACTGCTTCTCCACTCTGCGGCTCTTCCCGAAGGCTGTGAACTGCGGAAGCAGCTCCGGCGGCAGCTCCCCGGCGGACAGGACAATAAGCGGATCGTGGCTGGTTTCACAGTTCGGTGCTGCCAGATGCTCATAGCCTGCTCCAAGCGCCAGATAGAGGAATACGCCAATTGAGCTGTGACCGGTCATCTCCATCTCATACGCCCGCGAGAACGGCCCCGACAAATTCTCCAATACCGGATTGTAAAACAGGGCGATATTCTCCCACATTCCGCGTTCGAGCGTACGCCCGGTCTCTCTGAAAGCAGCAGTATGCCCATACTTCCTCCACATGCCCAGCACTGTTAGATCCACACCGTAATATGTAGTTGTATTAAATTCGGCTATACTTCCAAATTCTTCAAACCCCTTCAGGAAGGCCGCAGCCTCCCGGTCTGCATGCCGGATCCATTCCGTATTCCCGAAGCGGTGCCCGTAGTAATGAACGATAAAGATATGCATCAGTTCAATATTCGAATTCATCGGAATAGTATCAGACAAACGCCGGTCGATGGAAGCTGAAACACTCTTCCGCATCGACTCCTCCATCCGCTGCACAAGCGCCTGCGGCAGAACTCCGGCAAACTGCTCAAGAATTACAGCAAAGGTGCTGGCAATGAATTCACGCCAATTGGGGTCATAGCTCTTCCACACCGGCGGCAGCACCTCATCGACCGCAGTCCGCAGATATTGTCTAATCTTCTGGCCGTCCGCTCCCGGCAGCCCGGGATTTATTTCCCGGGAAAGTATGGCACTCAGCCGTTTACCAACCTTCTCTGTAGTTTCACTGAGAAAAAAGGCGAATCCCGGCGCAAACTTCTTCCACTCATAATTGCCGGCCGGCGGCAGAGCCGCCTGTGGAGAAACGCGGAACGTGCCGTGATAGATCTCTTCCGGGCAATCAAACTGCAGGCCCATCACCCGGTTCAATAATCTGCAGGCCCGCTCTACATCGCCTGGACCGCTGCGGATCAGCAGCCCCAGCGCATAATGGGCACTGCTCCGCGTATTATGCCGGTCACTCCGCTCCTCGTCGATCAAGAGCTCCATCGCCCCGTCATAGAGCGAATCCATCAGCGTCATGGATTGAGCCACCAGATAACGCTGCCTTTCCGTTAGCTTGTCTATCATCGCCTGTGTCACAATGCTCCCCCTTTTCATTAGCCTTTGACTGCACCAACCATCATTCCGCTGATGAAATAACGCTGCAGGAACGGATAGACGATCAGAATCGGAACGGTGGAGAATACAACACTCGCCGCTTTGAGACTCTCGGGCATCAGCTGGGCCATCCCCAGGCCTTCCTGCTGCATCAGCTCGCTGACCTGATTGTTCTGAATCATCTGGTAGAGCTTCAGCTGGAGCGGGTACAGATCCGGACGGTTGATATACATCAGCGCATCCTGGAATCCGTTCCAGCGTCCCACGGCATAGAACAGGCTGAGTGTGGCAAGTGACGGCAGCGACAACGGAAGAATAATGCGCAGCAGAGTGCCCAGATGGGTTGTACCGTCGATTTCCGCCGCCTCCTCCAGACTTTTCGGGATGCTGTTGAAGAATGAAATCAGGATGATCATATAGAACGGACTGATCAGACCCGGCAGAACCAGCGCCCAGACCGTATCCAGCAGATGGAGGTTGCGGACCAGAATGTAATCAGGGATAATGCCTCCGCTGAAGAACATCGTAATTACAATGATCAGCATGAACCACTTGCGTCCGCGCAGGTCTTTTTTGGATAAAGAGTAAGCCACGGCAATGGTCATAACCATCGACAGGACAGTCGCCAGAACCGTCAGCATAATGGTGAAGCCCAGGGACCGGATCATCGCCATATCGGAAAAGACCTTGGTGTAGGCATTAATATTAAACTCCCTTGGAAAAAAGGTCACCAGCCCTGACATGATCGGACGGGTTGAGCTTAGAGAGATCGCAATAATATGAATAAATGGCATTAAGCATAGTAAGATAACAAAAGTAATAATTAAGACATTAAAGATATCAAATATCCGGTTTGATGCGCGTTCGCTCATTGGATTTCCCCCTTCAGTCTCTATCACGTTTAGCCTGGACTAGAGAATGCTCTCATCTGCCAGTTTCTTGGATGCATAGTTGGCAGCAAGCAGGAAAATCAGTCCCACCAAAGCCTGGAACAGCCCCACAGCGGTAGCCAGTGAAATCTGTCCGGATTCAATACCGACCCGGTAGACAAAGGTACTCAGCACCTCGGAGTAATCCCGTACAGCCACGTTGCCGATGATGAACGGACGGTCGAAGCCGATGGAAATCATATTACCCAGGTTGATTATCAGCAGAGTGGCGATAGTAGTTTTGATGCCCGGAAGAGAAATATGCAGTATTTTCTTAAAACGACCTGCACCATCAACCTCAGCAGCCTCGAACAGCTCTTTGTTGATCCCCGTTCCTCTCCGACAAGCATTACTGGCTGGTGACCTATCTGCTGGTCGGCGTATGGCAGAGTGCAGGCTGGGGAACGATCCTGTATCTGGCGGCTTTGACGGGGATCAACAAAGAGCTGTTCGAGGCTGCTGAGGTTGATGGTGCAGGTCGTTTTAAGAAAATACTGCATATTTCTCTTCCGGGCAATCAAACTGCAGGCCCATCACCCGGTTCAATAATCTGCAGGCCCGCTCTACATCGCCTGGACCGCTGCGGATCAGCAGCCCCAGCGCATAATGGGCACTGCTCCGCGTATTATGC
>CAKMKL010000097.1 GCA_927443375.1 uncultured Paenibacillus sp.
TACGCAAGAAAAACCTCTCCGAGCAGGTTGTCGGTTCCGGGGAGAATTGGCTGACAGAAATGTCCAACCATGAGCTGCAGGAGCTTATTGAGCTTCAAGGCCAGGACTGGATGTAAATAAAGGAAATACAAGGGTTCAGTAAAAGGAGGGTTATCCATGAGTGAACAGCCGGAACTGCGGCTAGTCATCGAGCCGGGTGTAATAAAAGTGCTGGAGATGCAGGGGCTGCTCCAAGCAGTGGAAGCACCGGTGACAAGATCCGGCGGAGCAGCAGCCGCCATTCAGGAGCATGCAGCAAAGCCAGTTCTCTCTTTGGAAGTTCCGCAGTGGTCTGCTGAACGAAAAGAGGAAGTGCTGCAGCAGCTTGCCGGACATCCGGGTGAACTCTATGAACTCCTGCAAGGCAGAGTGACTGGCGGCGTGGCCGGGCTTCAGCTGTTGCCGGCGGAACTGGATCCGGCAGGTTACAGCAGGAACTTCGAAGCTCAGCAGCCAGGCGGGCTCCTGGCCTGGGTTAAGAAGCGGCTTGCCGAGGAACCGCTGCTGATGTTCGTGCTGCGCGGAATGAATAAGGAGGAGCTGCTGGGCGCTGTATTTGCTCTCTGGACTGAGGAGGAAACAGCCCCTCAGGATGAGGGCCATACGGCACCGGGTGGTGTACTTGCGGCAGAGCTTGCCCGGCTGGAGCGGAAAGGCCCTGCTGTACCCACCGGGGAATGGCTGGCGGAGGCGGCAGCCGAAGGCTCGCTGCACCAGCCGGGGCCTTTGTTTCATGAGATTGCCTCCCGTCCTTTTCCTGCCTCACCGGTCGTGGCAAAGGTGACGGAGAACTGGGAGTCATTATTGCCGAATACGCCCAGGGCCAGCGAAGGGCTTACTCTGATCATGCGGCATGTGGCAGAATCCGCCGCCCGCCGGGCGGCGGTTGATCAGAAGCCGGACTAAGGCACCGCCGACGCTGTGGACTGTAATATTCATGGCCCTGTCGTAATCATTCTCCAACCGTACAAAGTTGGAATCTTCGACCGCCAGGTTGACCCTGTATTGCTTGAGTCGCTTCGTCAGGGCGGTTACATTCTGTATATGAGGCACGGAGAGGCGACCGAAGGAGAAGAGCATTAGGTTCGCGGATATGTTTCTGTATTAGTAGCGATTTACTGTGTAGTTGTTCTCGTAATTATTATCCCAGTACGTTTGTCCATTTGCGGTGTAGGAGATAGCGTACTGAATTTGCGTAACACTTGGGTCAATATTATTAAAGCTGAAATTCCAGATTTCTACGCTGCCATCGGAGTTCGCCGGCATGGAGTAGCTGGCGTATCCTTCCCTGGTTGTATTCCAGTTATCGGTTGTATATTTGATTTTAACTTCTTTGCTGTAGTCTAAATTTTTGACATATATACTTCCCGAGAAGATGTTCTTATATAAACCATCGTAAGCGCGAAGGACGTTCGGTTTACTAAGAATGGTTGAACTTTCATTAAAACGGCTGACGGAATAGTTTTGTCCGTTGTTATTGTCCCAATACGTTTGTCCATTGACTTCATACTTAATTGCAAATTGAATCGTTTGGGCATTTGTGAGCTGCGGATTATTATTGTTCATGATATCGGTGGAGACCATAAAACCCCATTTTTCATGCGTGGAATCCGTTGGGCCTTGATAGGAAGCGTTCGTATCATACCACTTACCGTCTCCAGGAGTATAGTGAATAGTTACAGTTTTCTGGTAGCCCAGGTTGCTTACTTCGATATTTCCGCTGAATCCAACGTATCCATACTTGTAAAGATATAGATTGGCTGAAGTCAGTTGAACCGGCTGGTCACTGGCAAAGACAGATTGTGCAAACGTTAGCACAAAAACAGCTGCCAAAACCAAAATCGAGAATCTCTTCATCGTTTTCTTGAACATTTTACGACATCTCCTATTTTTTGGTATGAAATCCAGGGTAAATATACCATAGGATGTACCAGAAATAAATATATATTATGTGGATATTTGATTTAATGGATATATTTAGTTCTTATGGATTGTACTCGGAGAGCAAACGTTTGCATATTTGTGTAATTTTTAAGCATAAGAATATCTCTGGACCACGGTGGACGGAGACTATTCCTGGATAGAACTTCCTTCTAAGAACCAGCGTTCGAAGCAGGGGCAATAGGAGAAATGCAGCAAGGCAGTGCGAGAGCAGTATGATAGCTGCTCTCGCACTGCCTTGTTTGATTTCCGTTCTTAATCTTCTTCGCAGTTAAGGACGGGACTATTCTCCCGAAGGACTGTCTGCGTCGCGGCTTCCCCCGGACAGCTCAAGAATTTCGCTGCGCAGGCGGAGCATCTTCTGATCCAGCTCGTCTGCGGCACGCGCCGCTTCCTTCAGCTCCTCGGCCACATGAGGAGGCAGCTGCTTGTCGAATTTATAGTAGAGGATATGCTCCATACTGGCCCAGAAATCCATGGCGAGTGTCCGCAGCTGAATCTCTGCCTTCACCCAACGGGTTCCATCGAGCAGTACGAGCGGGATGGCTATAATGACATGAAGACTCTGATAACCGTTCGGTTTAGGCTGGGCGATATAGTCTTTGATCTCCAGTACCCTGATATCCTCGCGGACATACAAATGATCTACCAGTCGGTAGATGTCCTTTACAAAGGCGCAGACAATTCGCATGCCAGCGATATCATGAATGTGCAGCTCCATATTCTCCAGGGTGAACTCATGCCCTTTGCGTTGCATTTTTTTCAGGATGCTCTTGGGTTCCTTAATCCGTGACTTGATATGCTCGATCGGACAGTAGCCGTCGCGCACCTGCCATTCCGTTTTGATCACATCAATTTTGTTCTCAAGCTCATTTAAAGCATGGCGGTAAAGGGCAGGCAGGGTCTTGAAATCCTCAACCTGTCTGGCGAAGTCCTCACTGCTCTGCCACGTCTGCAGATCCTTAACATGCACCTGCAGCTGATTCAGTGTAACTTGTGTACTATCGTCTTCTTTCACTGAGACTCTCCCGGGTTTCATTATTTGTGACTATTCCAGTTTAACCGATTTTGGGCCCTGGAAGCAAAATAACATCCTGCATTCCATGGGGTTGCCGAAAGAACCGGACGGGTTAGCACTTGAAACAGCCCGCACCAAATAAGCGGAAACATTCTTTCCACAGCAGCGTATTAGCACACATAAAGAATGATTATCCGGCGTAATTATTTGTTCGTAGGTGATCCATCACCATATCCCTTCAGCCACAGACAGATCCCTTGCACGGTACCCGTCATAGAAAAGCTTGCCCATTTTCATAAATTCAAGTTCCATCTCGCGTTCAATATCGGAAATATGCCCATTCAGCTTACCTATTTCCACCGAGCTTTGCGCTTTTTCACTCACCCGGCTGGCACCGTCTTTAATGCGTTGCAGAATATTCATTGTAGTTCCTCCTTCTCCAGAGTGAGAATAGGGCTGATAATTAGCCAAAAAAGATCGTACAAACCCTTACCGCTTCGCGCATTACCGGAAACGTGCTTCTATCATACCAAAAGTCTCGAATAGATTCATTATTTGTCGTTCTGTGTAAATTAGTAAACATAACCCGCACGCGAACCTTACCGAAACAAGGAGGGAGGGATTCACTTTGCCGGACGAACCCAAAACAAGTTATTTCGTTTCTGTGAACCATGGAATTATCCGGGATGTACCCGGTGACTCCAATGAATTTGAGGTGCTGGTATCCAAGGATGAGCTGACAGTGCTTCAAGATCTGCTTCAGAATCTGGGACAAGAAGATAACTATGCCTTCCGCCGCGCCGCCGTACCCTATAAATCCGCCGATCATGATGACGCTGCCGAACAGTTTGATCATGGAACCATCGGGCTGTACAGATATCTGCACCGTGTTGGAAGTGCTAAGACACAGCAAGCTATTGAGCAGCTGGGTGTGCTTTCTAAA
>CAKMKL010000098.1 GCA_927443375.1 uncultured Paenibacillus sp.
TCGTTGAAATCATGACTGAAGTAGAGGCCAGATTATAGAACTATATAGATTGAACTTGAAAATAAGCATTTGGAAAGCTTTCAGGCGGACACTATCGCTCCTACAGTTCCAAAATTCCCTTCCGCCACTTTTCCAAAATGCTTATTTTCAAGTTCAATCTATATAGATTATTTGTCTATAGGAGTGATTGAAATGAGTAAATGGAGAGAGGACGTTATTCAAGCGTTAAGGAATTTAGAGGGGAAAGGGCATCTCTCCCAGATAAAAAGTGAAATGATGAAAATCCTAGAAACACCTTATCCTGAAAATTTGGATCAACAAATAAGTGGTACTTTGCAAAAAAACTCAAAAGACTCAAAAATGGGCAAACGAGATGTTTTTTATTCGATAGAGGGGTTAGGGAGTGGTATGTGGGGACTTAACGAAATGCGTCAAGGGGAAACAGTTACTGCTATTGATTTGTACGAGCCACCCGAAAGAATAAAGACAACAGTTAGTCGGATTATACGAGATACTAAGCTAGCTGTAGACTTAAAGATGATTTATCAAAATAAATGTCAAATTTGTGGAACTCAGATTCAATTGGTAGATAAATTATACTCAGAAGCTCATCACATACGTCCACTGGGTGGTGAACATCGGGGACCTGACATACTTGGAAACTTACTTGTAGTCTGTCCTAATCACCATGCACAACTTGATTACGGAGCAATAGGGATTGATGTTGATAACTTAATGGCAACGGATGAACACAAGGCTAAAATGAAGGAGTACGTCACATATCACAATATAAATATCTATAAAAGCATACTTAAAGCTGAATCACAAAATACCAGGAAGTAATGCTACCTAGGCTATTATACAAAGAGTAAGCAGACAAGATCTTTGCGAAAGTCGAACAACCTAAAAAAACCACAGCATAAAAAGAGCGGCAGCCCAGGACCCGCATCCCGGACAGCCGCTCTTTTTATGCCCCCCTAACTACCCCACCCCATGTGAATGCTGCTCCTTCTTATACTCATTCGGCGACAGGCCGACCTCCTGCTTGAACAGCTTGGAGAAATAGGAATAGTTCGTATATCCGGTTTTGCTCGCGATGGTGTACACCGACAGGCTGGTCGTTTCCAGCAGATGTTTGGCGGCGGCGATACGGACCTGGATCACATAGCTGCCGAGGGAGATGCCGGTTTCCCGCTTGAACAGTCTGGCCAGATAATCCGGGTTAAGGTAGACGATTTCCGCCAGATCGTTGCGGGTCAGATCATCGCCGTAGTGCGCATGAATGTACTGCTTAATTTCCTCCGCGATCGATTTGGGCTGGGCGGCGAAGTCGCGGTATTCCATGGCGGTGTTAACGAGATACCTCAGGTATTCCTCCATATCCTCGATCGAATGCAGGGAGTGCAGCAGCATCTGATCATTGACCCGGCCGGCATACAATTTATGCGCCTGTATGCCTTTGAGCTTGAGAAAAGAATAGACGAGCTGCACAATATCCAGCCGGAACAGGCCGAGCACAGAGGTGTCGAGACATTGATGGCCCAGCATGCTTTTTAGATAACGGATGGCCTCCTCCAGAAAATCTGCCAGCTTGTTCTGGTTCAGCAGCTCTTCCAGCTGTGCCAGATCCGGCGGGGTGTAGGCTATCTTAGGCTGATGCAGGTAATTGGCCACGAGATAGGTCCGGTTCCGGCATTTGGTCAGCTCTTCGTCCATATTCAGCAGCTGCTTCAGGATATTCCCGATATGGTGCAGCTCGCCGGATATGCCGATATTGCAGCAGGCATCACATTTCAGATAAGGGACGGCCTTTTGAATAAAAGAAGCCCCGAGCGCCTGCAGCTCTCCGCTATCCTCAGGGTGTCCATTCCATTTCAGGATGGCGATCCAGTTGTACTCTTTTACCTCCAGAATACTCTCCACCTTGTAACCCGGGTTTTGCAGCAGCTCATAGAGCACATTCAGCAGCGCAAAATCAAACAGATCCTTCTCTTCCTTACCCATGCTGCCGTTATGGGGAAATACATTGAATAACAACGGCTGGATGAGATCACTCATCTGATAGGACAGATTTTGTTCATTGATCGCGTGGGTGATGTCTGCTTGTTTAAGCGGGAAGGAGGTGCTGCCGCTGACCAGCCTGCGCCAGAAGTGCTCTACGTTTTTGGACTGGTTTTTTTGCCAGTAGTAGCCGCCCAGGATCGCCTGCTCGTTGCTCTGCTGTTCCTTAGCCCGGACCACCGCCTTTTGGATGATCAGCATCAGCTTGTCGAATTCAATCGGCTTCAGAAAATATTCAAAGCTCTGCAGCTCAATCGCCTTCTGGGCATAATTGAAATCCGCATAGTTGGTCAGGAGGATCGCCTGGATGCTGTACTGCTGCTCCCGGATCCAAGCCAGCAGCTCCAGGCCGCTACCCTGCGGCATCTCAATATCGGAAATCAGGATCTGAACGGAATGCTTCTCCAGAATCTCACGGGCTTGCGCCACATTGTTGGCTGTATAGACCGTTTCGATATTCAGCAGCTTCCAATCGATTTTTTTCTGCAATGCAGCAATTACGTAGTAGTCATCATCTACAAGCAAGATGTTCATAGGCGGCTCTCCATTTCTAGTGAGGTATCGGGAAGATCCGGCAGCAACAGGGTGACACAGGCACCGCCGTCTTTAAGATTGGAGAAGCTGACGGTGGCCAGATTATAGTACAGATATTCCAGCCGCTTCAGCGTGTTCATAATACCGATATGCGTGCCCTTTGTCTGATCCAGCGGCAGTCCGGAATGAAGCTTCTCCAGCACATCCTGCGGGAAGCCGGGTCCGGTGTCCGTAAGCTGAATCACCGTTGCGTCGATGTCCCCCTCCAGCAGGTCACGGTTCACAGTGACTCTGATCTGCACTTCATTTTCACGGGAGATGGCATATTTGACGGAGTTCTCAATGAACGTCTGCAGCACGAGCGGCGGGATGTTCACGTCCTTGGCATCTTCGGCCAGCTCCACGTGGTAGCTGAAGGCATCCCGGTAACGCTGCTTCTGAATCTCCAGATACATCTGTACATGCTCGATTTCATTCGCAAGCGGAACAAAGTTCTCGCCGTTCTGGAACAGGTAACGGAAATACTTGGAGGTGGTCATCGCCATATCCTCAATTTCCTGGTACATTTGAATTTGCGCCATGCTGTAAATACTGGTCAGGCAGTTCAGGAAGAAATGCGGCTTGATCTGCTGTTTCATATAATCCAGCTGGATGCGCTGCTTCTCCAGTTCCTGCTCGTACATGGTGATTTTGAAGGTTTTAATCTGGCCCACCAGATCCTTGAACTGCTCATTCGCCTGCTCCAGCTCGATGATTTTGCTGCCCTTGTAATCGGCCGGCTGGCTTTCTTCATTGATACGCGCCAAATTTTCAGAGAAGCTCTGAATCGGGCCGAGCACTCTTTTATTGAAGAAGAGCATGATCACGAACAGCGATGAGGTGACCATGAAGAACAGCAGGACGATCAGGAGCTGGGCAATCATGATTTTTTCAAAAGCCCCGAATTTGATGACCATCTTCGCGCTGAACGTTGTCCCCAGGAAGTCACTGATGATCGTAGTGCGCGGCTGTATCAGGGAGGCAAGGCCTTTATGCTCCTGCAGCGGTCTGCCGCTGTTCGAAAGGGGACTGGAAAGGGCTGTGCCCTGATCATCGACGAGTGAAGCATAACCGTTAGCTCCCAGATTGATATCGCGCAGCGGGCGGATCAGGTTGTCGGCAGAGATTAGTCCGATTAAATACCGGTTATAGTAAGGGACGATGTTGATTACATAATATTTGCCGCTTACGAGTACAGGGGTCCATTTGGAATAATACTTCTCGTACACCTTCTTGTCGTCGATAAAAGAAATGATCTGCGTTCTCAGCGCCAAATAATCGGAATAGCTGATACTTATCGGCGAACAGTTCAAAAAATACGACTGGTTTTTTAAATAGTAGAAGAAATTGTATTCCTGCCCGTAATTCCTTTGCAGCTCGGTGAACCGTTTGTGCAGATTCTCGTTGGATTTGAGGAACTCGATGCTGTTAATGCCGTAGGCGTTCATGGTGTTCAGTGTTTCATCATTCGCCAGCGTCCAGCCCATATAGTGATTCATGTAAGCAAAATCATGATTGATCCGGTTGATGTAAAGCGCAGCCGTATCTTTCAGATACCGCGTGGACTGCTGCTTGACGATTATAATAGAAGCGATGCTGATTACCAGGTCTACCAGAAGTACAGTGACTGCAATCATAATCATAACTTTCACATAATGACGGATTGGAAGCGGTTTAGTTCTTGGTGTTTTTTTGGCCATAGGCTCTGTCTTCCCGGGTCCTTTCTATGCAAACATATCTATGAATGCGTTTTATTGTAGGTAACAAAATTATTATAAAACCTTTACGCAAAAAAAACATAAGAACAGACAGCCGATTCTCCGGAAAGTCCGGATAGCGCCAGCAAAAGTCTGAAAACTGTTATTTGAATTTGGAAGCGGGCAGTATTAAGGCGCTCAAGAATGTGCAGACGCAGGCAGAAGTCCGAATAACGGCGGCAAAGCGTCCGGAATGCGGAGATGCAGGCGGGTATGATTAGACATGTAAAGAGGATGCACACAACAGAAACGGGGGATGTACACAGTGGTTAAACAGAGCAGGAAATTTACGGCCAAGAAGCTGGCTACCGGCCTTCTGGCAGCTGTAATGGTAGCGGGACTCGCCGGCTGCAGCGGCAATAATAAGGAGAATAACTCCGCGGCGAGCGATACGGGCGGCTTCAACAAAGAAGGGCTGCCGATTGTGAGTAAGCCGGTGACGCTCAAGGTACTGACTGTACGCTGGGGCAGCATGGGCGATACCTTTACCCAGAATCAATGGCTGAAGGATCTCGAAACGAATACAAATGTGAAAATAGACTGGCAGGTCATGTCCTCCAATGACTGGGCCGAACAGAAATCGATCATGCTGGCCAGCGGGACGCTGCCGGATGTGGTGCTGGGTGACCAGACCTTCTCCGACTCTGATATCGTGAACAATCTGAGCTATTTCCGCCCGCTGGATGACTACATCGACCAGTATATGCCTAACCTCAAGGCAGCCATGGAAGAAACACCGGATATGAAGAAGATCAGCACCTTCCCTGACGGAAAAATCTACTCTATGCCGGCCAGACTGCCTTCGCGTCCGATGAGCTCACGCCAGCCGGTCATCAACAAAACCTGGCTCGACAAGCTGGGCCTGAAGGTTCCGGATACTATCGACGATCTCTACAACGTGATGAAAGCCTTCAAAGAGCAGGACCCGAACGGCAACGGCAAGCAGGATGAGATTCCTTACATCGAAGTGAGTAATGACCTGATCAGCCCCTTCGGAATTGCCGACCTGAACAATAACAACATGCTGGTGAAGGACGGTAAAGCGGTCTATTACCCGACTTCAGAAGAATACAAGGAAGGCCTTAAATGGGAAAACAAATTGTATAACGAAGGTCTGCTCGACAAAGAGCTGTTCACCCAGGACGACACGATGAGATCCGCAAAGTTCCAGAATCCGGATGCACCGGTTGTGGGCTTCTCCTACCAGTGGACACCGGATGCCGTATTCGGTAAATGGGGCGACCAGTATGAAACCATCCCGCCAATCGCCGGACCGGACGGCAAGCGTTATACCATCGGTAATCCGATCGGGATGAACCTGGCACGCAATGAGCTGCTGATCACCTCATCCTGCAAAACACCGGAAATCGCTGCCCGCTGGGCCGATCAGTTCTACACCAATGAAGCAAGTATCCAGAACTTCTGGGGCGCGATCGGAACTGTTATCCAAAAGAACGATGACGGCACTTATACCCTTATGGACCCGCCAGCCGGAACCAGCGCAGATGCCTGGTACTGGGATCAGTCGCTCCGCGATTTCGGTCCGAAATATGTAAGCCCTGCGTTTGAGAAGAATATTGTCCTGAGCACGGAAAGCGGAGACGGCCTGAAGCTGCAGCTCGATAAGCTGGGCAGTGAATATGTGACCGAACCATTCCCTAACGTTATGTATACGGCCGAGGAATTCCAGGAGCTGCCAACCTTAACTACGGACATTGACACCTATGTGAACACCATGCGTGCCCAGTTTATCAGCAAAGGCGGTATTGATGAAGGCTGGGAGGCTTATGTGAAGAAGCTGAACGACATGGGGCTGGAAAAGCTGCTGAAGATCCGTACCGAAGCTTACAGCCGTTATGTAAGTGTAAAATAATTGTTTGCCCTCTCTGTTCATCCGCCCTGCGCAGCCCATTGCGCGGGGCGGCATTGTCTCCGGGCATGCGCCAGTTAAGCATGCAGAGAGAGGGAGCCAATGGCAATAAGATCTGAGTGGTCTGCTGGAGGAAGATAGGATGACAGTTACGATGAAGAAAGTGGCCCGCCGTGCGGGAGTGTCCATTTCCACAGTCTCCCGGGTATTGGCGGGCCATTCGAATGTCAGGGAGGAGACTTCCCGCAAAGTCCGCCAAACCATGGAGGAATTAGGTTATACGCCGAATATTATCGCGCAGAACCTGGTCTCGCGGACAACACGCAGCATCTGCGTGCTGCTGCCGGATACGGCGGAGAAATGGTCTTCCAATCTGTTCTTTATGGAATTGATCCGCGGAATTGTGCTGGGAGCCCGGCGGATGGGCTATGACATTCAGGTCGGCTCAGGCGCAGGGGAACAGGAGGAGCTGGAGGTTGTTTCCCGTCTGTTAAAGGGCGGACGCGCCGATGGGGCCATCCTGCTGCCCAGCCGCAGAAACAAAGCAGTGGTAGGCTTCTTGAGACAGGGCGGTTATCCGTTCGTGCTGGTCGAGGATGACCGGACTGCCGGGGGCGGTGGCGGGAACGGGAACCAGAGTCAAGTACAAGCGGATGGTGTTGGCAGGAACCTGAGTCAAGAACAAGCGGATGGCGTTGGCAGGAACCAGAGTCAAGAACAAGCGGATGGCGTTGGCAGGAACCAGAGTCAAGGACAAGCGGATGGCGTTGGCAGGAACCAGAGTCAAGAACAGCAGGTCAAATTCACGTCTCAGGTGGTTGATCCGG
>CAKMKL010000099.1 GCA_927443375.1 uncultured Paenibacillus sp.
AAGTAATGACCGCCGAAGACCGCGACTGCTCAGAGGTACTGCTGCAGATTGCTGCCATCCAGAAGGCGCTGGACAAAGCGGCGAAGCTGCTGCTGAAGGATCACCTGGAGAACTGCGTGGTCAAAGCCGTCCATCACGGCAATCAGGACAAGGTGCTTGAAGATCTCAACAAGGCGCTCGATAACTATATCCGTTAACAGGCAAGGCTGGAAGAGCTGATCTCCCGGTCTTTTATATTCCATAAACTTATCCTGCGGAATGCATAATGTCATAGGCGCTATGCCTTAAATATGATATTTTTATGCAAATTTCATCATAAGGGGGATAAGCCATGATTACTGCAGATAATATAGAAGAGTATTACATAAGGATCGGCAGGTTGAAGCAGCGTTATTTGCCGGAGCGATTTGAGCAGGAGCTCCCTAAGTTTAGTTCCCATCCGGAGGCTGCGGACTGGTTCCGTACATTGTTCCAGGATGACTTCATCTTTGTGGAGGTGATGGAAGCAGCGGGCACTGAAAACTATTACCAGTACGATATTATTCATGACCGGGAGATCTGGGAACGCCGGCAAAGGGATATTCGTGAAAAAGGGACAGCGAACGGGCTTGGGATGCTGCTCTGCGCGCAAAGGGTGGACATCTACGAGGACGGATCCGTGCATCTGGCGGTATAGCAGGTTTAACAAAAAATAGCGGCAGCCTGGATGAAGCATCTCGTCCCGGCCTGCCGCTTTTGTAATGGAGAAAATATACTCCAGCTTATTTGGTGTAATAACCGCCATCGATCGGCAGTCCCACACCTGTAATGTAAGAGGAATCATCTGCAGCCGGGAATAGAACACCTTTGGCGATATCATCTGCTGTGCCAGCCGCATCAACGGAGTCTGTGCGTAGAAATCCTTCAAGAATTTTCTGAAAATAGAGGAAACCGGTTTCTGAATGCCTAATCATTAGAATAAGTGAGTATTAGGCAGAAAAAAATTGTGATTATAGCTCAAAAGATCCATTGACCGGGAATAGGCGGGAGACTATAATCAGAATCAAGAAAAATTCATTGGATAAGGGGAAGCGTTTCTTCACCTTATGTAAATCTCATTTTGCAAACGTATACAATGGATCTTTCCCGTCGGACCTTGGGGGTGGTAATGCTAAAACGTCAATGCGTAAGGTGTTCTTTTATTTTCAATCTTGCAAACGTTTGCACGAACTAAAAGCGATTCACATTCGATGAGGAGGTAGTTTATTTGGTGAGAAATAAAACGAGGCGGTTTCTTTCTTGGCTGATTATTGTTGCACTGTGTTTCGGGTTGTTCGGGACAGCCGGAGGAGCTTCTGCCAGTAATACTAATTATACAGTCACATACACGAACACCACAGCGACTGCTGTAACTTTGCATTGGACTACCAGCAACTGGACGACGCTTACGGATACCGTCATGACCAAGAGCGGGACAACATTCACGGCCAACATCACTGTTGCGGAAGGTACAACATTAACATATTGCTATCATATTACAGCTCCGACAGACAGCTGGGACAATAACAGCGGGAAGAACTGGTCCGTCATTATCCCTGCTGCCGGGAAGTACGAAGCGGAAAGTGCAGTCCTGTCAGGCGGCGCCAAAGTAAATACTAATCATACCGGCTATTCCGGAACCGGCTTTGTGGACGGATATACAGCTAGCGGAGCGTCTACAAACTTTAATGTGCAGGCCTCAGCTGCAGGAGCATATAATGCAACCCTGCACTACGCTAACGCTTCCGGCAGTAGCAAGACGTTATCTGTATATGTTAACGGCACAAAGGTAAAACAAACCATCTTGGCTAATCTGGCCAATTGGGATACATGGTCCGATCAGACAGAACCGCTTACTTTGCAGGCAGGCAATAATACGATTGCCTATAAATACGATGGGGCCGACAGCGGAAATATTAATATTGATTATGTGACGGTTCTGCCCGGGACTTCTCCAACACCAACAGCAACTCCAACACCTACACCCACAGTCACTCCAACTGTAACGCCAACAGCCACACCAACCGCAACCGCAACCGCAACCGCAACCGTGACACCTACTCCGACACCGACAGCTACCGCCTCACCGACGCCAACATCCACTGCAAGCGGCATTACGGTTCATTTTAAAAAACCTGCCACATGGAATTCAGCGGTGCGCATCCATTACTGGAATATGAATCCGGCGACGGTCCCGAATAGTGGGGCATGGCCGGGAATTCTCATGAATCCAGACGGAAATGACTGGTACAGCTACACAATTGCCGGTGCAGCAGGCTCAAGCTTAATCTTCAACGACAGCAATGGCATACAGACAGCCGACTTGGCACGAACAATTAAGGAGAGCTGGTATTACACAGATAACGAATGGTATGACACCAATCCGGAAGCGCCTAAGATCCCGGTAATCACAGTCTCACCTGCTCCAAAAACATACGATTCCGCACAAACGATTGCACTTTCGAGCAGTAACAGCAGTGATAAAATATATTACACAACCAACGGTTCTACACCGACCACTGCGTCGGCTTTGTACACCTCGCCTATACAGGTGTCTTCATCGTTGACGATCAAGGCTTTTGGAGTTAATACCAGCGGCCAGGCAGGCAGCGTGGCGTCTTTTGCCTATGTAATTGATCTGAATGCCGACCTGCAGGCTCCAACCCTTACAGCAAATTTACCGGTTGGCCAATCCACCACCGCTGTAACCGTCTCTTTCAATATCAAAGACAACAAAGCAGCAACAACTACAGCATATTATACTGATGATGGTACAGAACCGACTTCGGGCTCTAAAGTATATATTTCCGGAAATGCACTGGCCGGTTTGGCCGGGCCATCAATTCTGATCTCCAAGACCACAACCTTAAAGTTCCTTGTAATCGATGCAGGCGGTAACCGTACCACCCAAAGCTTTGTCTACAGTATCGGCAATAAAGGGGACTTCCGGGAGGATTCCATTTACTTCGTGATCACATCCCGCTTCTACGATGGTGATACCAGCAATAACGTTCATGCCTGGGATGACGCCAAAGCAGGGAATCCGGATTCGGATCCGGCCTGGAGAGGGGATTTCAAAGGGCTGATTCAAAAGCTCGATTACATCAAAGCGCTCGGCTTCAGCGCCATCTGGATTACTCCTGTCGTACAGAATGCCAGCGGTTATGATTATCATGGCTACCATGCGATCAATTTTGCCAAAGTCGATCCAAGGTACGAGTCGGCAGGGGCGTCCTATCAGGATCTGATCAATGCTGCCCATGCCAGAGGCATTAAGGTCATCCAGGACATTGTCGTCAATCATACCGGTAACTTCGGGGAAGAGAATCTGTTCCCAATGTTCAAGAAGGATGCCACCAAGGCAGACACGATCGCTAACCTGCTCAAAATTACGGATAAGCTTCCGGCCAACTACGATACAATGACACCCGACCAGCAGTATCAGGCGAGACTTGCCCTTATGAAAACGGCAGAGTCCAACAATAACATCTATCACACGGAGAAGAGCTTATCTTGGGAATCCTATACGGTACAGACGGGACAGATTGCCGGTGACTGTGTGGATCTCAACACCGAGAACCCTGTTGTGAATCAATATCTGATCGACAGCTATAATCAGTATATCGATATGGGTGTAGATGCCTTCCGCGTGGACACTGTGAAGCATGTAAGCCGTTATATTTTCAATAAGTATTTCGTACCTGCCTGGAAAGCCAGAGGCGGTTCCAACTTCTTCATCTTCGGTGAAGTGGCGACCCGATATAGAGATGTATGGAATAGCGGTATTCCGGCGATTTCAACGCCATTCTATACCTGGAAGTCTGCGAAATCGTACCCTGGTGACGGTCAAAATGATTACGCTTCCAACAAGCTGTCTGTCGAACAGGAATGGGCAGACAATTCAACAACCGCAGGGCAGCCA
>CAKMKL010000100.1 GCA_927443375.1 uncultured Paenibacillus sp.
GGAAAAACTCCTCCTAATCCAGTCCATTCACCCTTCTGCAGGCCAATCTGATAAATCTTAGTGGAGTTTTTCCCATTAGCTTTCTAATATCAGTGTTGGACTAAGAAATAAATGGAGGAAATCCACTTAGCTTAACGAGCATCCACTCTCTATATATTTTTTCATAATATAGCTAATCAGCAGGCGGTGACCCGTATGGCGGTACCGCCTGTTTGTGCTGCTTATTTGGCTTGTTTAACCAGCATTGTGGTGCTGCTGGCCTGACGGGTTTCCGCCGGAAGCGCAGAGAGGACGCCGTCAAGCGGCCTGAGGACAGGGAGCAGTGTAGCCAGTCCGGCACAAACAGCAGGTAGCAATCCTGCAGCCAGGAACAGCGTGGACACCCCATAGGCCTCTGCGACCGCTCCGCTGGCAAAAGCGCCGATCGGCTGCAGGCTGCCGCCAATCAGAAACCGGATTGAGTTCACCCGTCCCTGCAGATTGCCGGGAACCAGCCGACCATGCAGGGAGGAGCTCAACGAGCCAAAGAAGGGGCCCAAGACTCCTGCCGTAAAGACGGCGGTGAGCGCAAACGGGTAGCTTGGGATCAGGCCCCACAGCGCAATGATGATTCCCATCCCGCCAAGGCTGCCGAGCATGACGAGCCGCCGGTGCGTGATCTCCCCGATCAGCGAGACTATACTGATCCCGGTTAAGTAGCCCAGTGCAGATGCCGTAGACAGAGCGCCCAGTACTGACGCGTCGCGGTGCAGCACTTCACGGACATAAGGGACCATCATGGTCCAGACGGCAACCGAGCTTAAATTGCTGACCGAAGCCAGGATCATAATGATTAGCATGGCCGGAAACTGCTTATAGAAGCTGAGTCCCTCGGCAATTTCCCGCAGGTATGCCGGGACGGAGAAGCTGGCGGCAGCTTCCCGGGGCTTGGCCGGCTTCGGCAGGTACAGCAGGGTAGCGATGGCGGCTGCATAGCACAGCGCATTGATGCCGAGCGCCGGCAGAGCTCCGCTGCTGGCCGTCAGTACGCCGGCCAGGGCCGGGCCGAGCAGGGCGGCGGCGCCTTTGCAGCCGTCAATGACGGCAAAGGCGCGCATCAGCTTGCGTTCGCCGGCCACGCCCGGAACGATGGCCATGGCCGTCGGCAGGAATAGCGCAGAGCAGGCGCCGCTGAGCGCAGCAGCAGCGAAGAGATGCCAGAGCTGCAGCTGGCCGGCCAGGCCCATCCCGAGCGGCAGGGCGATGGCCAGCAGCCGGATGGCCGCCAGGAAGGCCATAAGGTGCACTCGGTTCAGCCGGTCAGACAGCGGCGAGCCCAGCAGGCGGATCAGCAGCTCCGGAATGCCGGAGCAGAGTACAAGCGCGCCCATGGCCAGCTTGGAGCCGGTCAGTTCATAGACCATCCACTCCATGGCCAGGAGTCCAAAAGTATCACCGAAGGTGCTTAAGGATATGGTGGACAGCAGTCCGAAATAACTGCGTTTTAACATGGGCAGGCTCACCTCTATCTTTGGATTGATCCCGGTTTAGCTCTCCAGATACGTCCCGATTTGATGAGGCAGTTCAGTCAGGGCCTCCAGCCGCAGGCTGTAGGAGATGCTCTTGCCGTTGTAATGGACGATGACCAGACCAGCTGCACGAAGTGCGATCAGGTGATAGTGGATTGTGCTTTTGGACAGGCCGACCAGCTTGACAATCTCGGTGAAATTCAGCTGCTTCCCGGTAAGCAGGCGAAGAATGTACAGCCGTGTCTCGTCTGAAAGTGCCCGGGTAAGCCGCAGCAGCGCCGCTGCTGGGCGTCCATCCTCCGGTGGAAGGACATCACAGGAGTAGCTGGTGAACACAAATTCATCATAAAAAGCCGAAGTAACCAGCGGCCGGGGATGATACTGCGGGATGAGAATAACCTGCTTCAGCTCCCCGGCAGGATACAGCCTCATGCCTGCGGTGGCCTGCTCGTAGACCTCCATGTCATTGCCGCCGGTTAGCATGTCTTTTCTGGCAACCGCCTCTTGCTGCAGCCCTTCAAGAATCTGCGGATCAATTCCGCTGAAATAGCCGGCATCCCAAACGCGCAGGATCTCAATGGCGGCGCCTCGCAGCTCGGTCAAATTGGAAGGTACGGATTGGCCGAAACGGGCGGAAATCTCGTACAGTTCACCTGTAGTCAGTTCATCGAACCAATTGAGGAACCCGCTGACGGTGCGCCCGCCCGGGCAGATCCATATATATGGAGCTAAGCTGAAATCCTCAGCAAAGGTGATAATCTCCCGCATTCTCTGCAGCTGCACCGGAGCAAACTGGTCCTGTACCTCCCGGACCCAGAGCTTTCCAGCGTCCATGGCATTATGATTCTGCTTGTACAGAAAAGCATTCAGGCTGGCGATGCATTCATACATTGGCGCAAAATCTACTTGTACCTTATAGCTCATACCGGATTCCCCATTTCGGATGTTGTGATGCTGATGAATATTTTGTTCTATAAATATAGAACTAACTATTAGTTTTATTATATGCGAACAAAATTCAGATTTCAAGATAAAGGAAAAAACATTATTCAGCCGTCAAGGAATTTACGAATACGAAATTAAAGTTGTTTGAACAGAAGTGTCACAAAATACGTTTTTTTCAGTTATATAGGCAGGGGAAGGAGGGGACTTATGAAAAGGGCAGAGGCTACCAGAGAGAAGGCGGGTACGGAAAAGGAGCTTGCATCCATCGTGGAGCAGGTTCAGCAAGGCGATGTACAAGCCTATACAGGGATTATTGAGTATTTTCAGCGGCCTATTTATCTGTATTGCTACTATCTGCTAGGCAGCCGGGAAGAGGCGGAGGATTCGGCTCAGGATATCTTCCTCAAGGCGCTGGAGCATATAAGGGGCTTTTCGCCCAGGGCTTCTTTTTCGGCATGGCTGTATACGATTGCGCGAAACCATTGCACAGATCTGTTAAAAAGGCGGAGCAAAAGCTTCAAGTTGTTCAAGCTGTACAAAAAACAGCAGACGGAAACGGAAGGGACATCACTTGGATTAACGGAGAAGGTTCACGAGCTGTTGGCAAGGTTGAGCGATGAAGAGCGGCAAATTTTGCTGTTGCGGGCGCTGGAGAATTACAGCTTTGAGCAGATTGGCAGCATCATGGAGATGAACCCGGCCAGGGTCCGGAAGAAATATGAGCGCCTGCGCACAAAGCTGGGCCGGCAAAAGGAGAAGGGAGGGATTACACTTGGAGAACCGCGCAGCCATAGAGGATGAAAACTTGAGACAGATTGAAAAAATGATCCGGGATACCCCTGCAGAAATCAATTTGACCCGGGCGGTTATTGAGCGGTATGAACACAATAAACCGGTATCGGAGCGCATCGCACCACCAAGGCGGCAAGCCTGGCGCAAGGCGGTAGCAGCGGTTGCGGCAGCAATTCTGATTTTAATCGCAGTAACCGGTACGGGCCTGATTTCACCAGCGGCGGCGGAAGCCCTGAAGCAGATACCGGGAATGGGTAGGGTCTTTCAATTGGCGGGGGATCTAGGACTGAGGGTTGCGGATGAACGGGGGCTTTACAACGACCCGGGGTCAAGCGATACGCATGACGGGATGACTGTAGCGGCTACGGCGGTAACCTTTGACGGCACCCGTGTGTCGATTGGAATCGAGGGTGAAGCAGTAGAGTCTGGGGCATCCCTTCGGACGGAGTCCCTGCTGGAAGGCATGAACGATGTAGAGCTGTCCATCGACGGACTGCCGCTTAGTACCTATGCGCCTGATGGCATCGGCATCGGCCCGTTTATTTTCCCGGTTCCGGATAGCGATAAGCTGGTGCTTGAATTTGCGGACTTGCGGAACCAGGGCGGGCAGGCATTCCCGCAGCATTTCAATCTGGCTCTTAGTTTCAAGGTTACGGGGATAACCGGCCAGTTTATGTTGAATATACCCGTAGAGCTGAACACCTATAACAACGTGGTGATTACTTCTGCCGGGAGCCGCAATTACGGGAGCCTTCAGCTGCAGGTGGACAAGGTCGAGCTAACCCCTGTTACAACGAATATCACGACCCGGCTGGAGCTGGAAGGAATGACGGTTTCGGAACTGTACAGCAGCAGAAATACTATTGGCTATGACGTGTTTGATGATCAGGGCAATCAATTACAGCTACTCTCCGGGAATGGCTCAAGCGCTACGGGCGGCAGTGTGCTGATTATGGATACACGGTTCGAACCGTTTGCCGCAAGGCCCCAGTCCATCACGATCAAACCCTATCACTATGTATACAAAACGGACAGCACCAACGAATTCCAGCTTGGTGAAGATGGACATGTGAAAGTGGAATATATCCCTGAGCTTGAAATGACGGTGCCGGTTCCGGCAGCTGCGGAATAATTGGGGGGCGAAACCGGAGATGCTGCGGGCGGGGCTTTATCCGGTTAGGCTTCAAGAGTAAGGACGGATCGCTTAATCAAAGTGTCTTGTTCAGTGTAAAAAAAAGAGGCGGTTCCCGATTGACGTTTTCACGTCCCGGGAACCGCCTCTTCAAGTTTGGTTAAGCGGAGAATCCGCTACTTCAGTTAACGGTTAGTTAATAAATCCGAGTGCCTTCAAGGTCTTCTCCAGCATCGTGGCGGCTTCCGCGCGGGTAGCCGATTTCTGCGGAGCGAACGAGCCGTCCGGCTGCCCCTGAATGATGCCCTCAGCGGCAATCTCAGCTACGGCCGTCTGAGACCAGGCAGGGAGGGCTGCTGCATCACTGAATTTAGCCAGTGCAGCGAGATCACCGTTTAACGTTTTGCCGGTGTATTTCATGGCCTTGGACAAGATCGCTGCCATCTCCTGGCGGGTGATCGGACTGCTTGGCTTGAAGCTGCCGTCGGTATAACCGGTGATCAGTCCTGCTGCAGCTGCCGTCTGCACAGCATCTGCATACCAGGCACCCGCTTTGACATCACTGAAGGTGGTGCCGCTGCTTGCAGTTGCCAGACCGAGCGAGCGGGTAATCAGAGCCGCGAATTCTGCCCGGGTCACCTGCTGTGAAGGCGAGAATGCTGTGGCACTGGTTCCAGTAATAATCAGCTTGGATGCGAGGAGATCAATTGCTGACTTAGCCCAGTGGCCGGTAATATCTCCGAACGTCTTAGTAGACTGGACAACGGTGTAATAGCTGTTGCTGTTGCGTTTGATCGCAACCTCGGTAGTTCCATCTGCCTTCGTGGTGAATACGGAAGGTACGAAGGAGATTTTTCCGGTGACAGGGTCGAAGGAGACGGCTGTTGCCGATCCCGGATTCAAGATAGATGGAGCCGTAAGCGTCCGTTCTACATAGGTACTGCCGAAGCTGTTCAGCGGTACGCTGGCTGTTCCGGATTTCGCAGTGATGCTGAACTCAATCACCGGTGCTGCCAGGGTTACAGAGCCCGCTTGTGCCGCAATAGCCTGGTTCACACTGCTCAGTGTGGCCGTGCTGGCTGACAGAATGGAGACGGTGATCGTGAAGTCACTGCTGCCTAGCTGTACTGCAAGTGCCGTTCCGTTTACGAGGCTGAGCGGAAGTGAATAAGAGCTTCCGTTCGTTGTAGTAAACGTAAGCACTGTTGCCGGATTGGCCGCAGCCTGCTGGATCAGCACACTGCCCGGAAGCACAATCTGGGCTCCGCCGGTTGTGGCGGTAACCGGAATGACGAGTTCGCTGCTGCCGGCCGGCAGAGCTGCCAATTTCGCAGTCAGATCAGCTGCGGTAATAGTAGTCACTTGCGGTGTTGCTGCAGGTGCTGCTGATGCGCTGGCTGAAGGTGAAGGTGTTACGGTTATTACGCCTCCGCCAGGTGCACTGGTAGCTGTTGGTGACGGAGTCGGTGTAGGTGTAGCTGTTGGAGCCGGAGTGGTTCCTTTCAGGTCGGTGATCCGGCCTTCCGTACTGATATTCACCGTACCGACTTTTTTTAGATAATCCGTAAATACCTCATAGTCCGGCAGATACAGCTCATAATAACGTCCGTCTGCCTTGGCCTTGGCCAGGGAGCGGTAGAAGTCGCCGCCGCCAGCCATGAAGGAATTGGTGGAGAGAATGTAGTAGGCGTTAGGATCAACTGCGGTGTAGCTGCCATTCGCCTGTTTGATCTCTACAGAGAGGATCCGCTCCCCTTTCAGTTCTACTACATTCGTTGTGGCGTTGATAATCTCCGGTTTCTTGGTGGAGTCGTAGGTGTAACGCATTCCTGAGACTTGAGCGAAGCGGCCTTGATCGCTTTCCAGTCCGCTGACGCCATTTTCGAGAGAGTCGATAATTTCCTGTCCGGTAACCTTCAAGGCCACCAGACTATTGGAGAACGGCATTACGTTAAGTACTTCTTCCAAGGTGATATCACCTTGATCAATACCTTTGCGGATGCCGCCGCCGTTCTGAATGGCTACAAAGCCCTTAATGGAGGATAGCTCCGCTTCCGAAACCAGCTTGCTGACGAGCTCCTTGGCTTTGACGTTGATTCCGTCGGCAATCAGGTTGCCGAGATTGGTCTCTTCACTACGGACCACGCGGGTGAGCTTGCCGTTAATCATCCGGTCGTAAACCAGAGGGACAGCGGATTCACCAACTTTTGTCTGACGGATTACCGCCAAATCAGCATCATATCCGGCCAGCATTTCTTTGGCTTTAGCATCTTCGGCAAATTTTGTTGTATCGATCAGCTTGCCGTTATACGTAGTGATTACGCCGTCGTCGCCGAAGTTGACGTCGAGTTCCCCGAGGTACGTGCCGTATTCACCGGTCTGTACAATCAGCGTAGGTTCGGTGTCCGCATTGAGGACGGCTGGTGCATCCAGCTTGGTGTGGGTATGCCCGCCGACAATAACGTCAATGCCTGCGACCTGTACAGCCAGTTGCTGATCAATGTTGTAACCCAAGTGGGATACCGCAATGATTTTGTTAATGCCCAGCGCCTGCAAGGACTTCACAGTGTTCTCAGCACTCGTCTTGTAATCCTTGAAGGAGATGTTGTCGCCTGGTGAAGACAAGCCCACCGTGTCCTCGGTGGTCAGACCGAAGATACCGATTTTCTCCCCATACACTTCCTTGATTACGGATGGGTAGATGTGGCCGTCCATAATTGGGGTAGCCGCTTCCGATCCGCCTATATTGTTCACGAAAATATTCTTGAGCTCATTATCCTTGGTCGTAAAATCGATATTCGAGCTGATGAACGGGAATTCAGCTTTGTCGATAAAGGCTCTGAGGATCGGCAGTCCTTTGTCGAATTCATGGTTCCCGAAAGTCATGGCATCGTACCCGATGTAGTTCATGAATTTCAAATCGGCGAGCCCTTCGAACTTGGTGAAGTAGAGAGTGCCGGAGAAAACATCCCCTGCGTCAAGCAGGATGGAGTTGCCTGTACGCTCCTGTTTGATGGCAGTCATCCGCTTAACCACCGTTTCCAGATGACTGTGGGTATCATTGGTGTGCAGGACTCTCAAGGAGAAGTCCGCATTCAGGTCGAGCTGAGCCAGAACCGGATCATGATCGGAGACTCTTCCGCGTGATGCCGGAAAATCCGCATTCAGGTGGACAACATCAATCTCGGAGGAGACTGTCAGATTCTTACTGACCAGCAGATGGTCGAGTACCTGCGAGTTGCCGTCATAGGTATAAGTGTACCGCTCATTAAGCGGCAGCTTGTCGATCAGATTGTCGAGTTCATTGCCTTTAAGGATTGTGGCAGTTTGGGTGAACTGGAAATCGTTCAAATCTCCAAGAGCGACAATGTTTGCAGTAGGGTTAGCTGTCAGAACCTCTTTGACAAAGCCGTTTACCACTGCAGCAATTTGATGTCGCTGTGCTTCACTGGAGAGTACCGGAGGCTGAACATTTCCGAAAGGACCATTATCGCCGGATTTGGAATTGAAGTGGTTGGCGATCACAATGACCTTCTCACCATTAAATTCAAATTGTGCCGCAAGCGGCTTGCGGGAATTGGCAAATGCAGTGTTGGTAGGATCAATTCTTCCCGGATTGTATGTCAGTTCATCTGCGGCTGCATCGTAGGCGACCGCTTGGGTTGAAGAGCCCTTTTGACCATTGATGCTGTTAGCCAGTTCTATTCTTGCCGGGTTATACAGGAAGCCGACACGGATGTTACCGCCAGGCGCTCCGCCGTCCTGATTATTAACCGGAGCAACATCAATGTATTTATAGGCTGGACCTCCGGCTGTCTGGATCGCTTGAATCAGCTCGGCAGCACCGGCTTCGACGGTGCCGTTGTTGGCTTCCCCGTCGCTGTCCTGCATCTCTACTACACTGATAATATCCGGTTTTTTCAGATTCACTGTGATGGACTCGGCCAGCTCCTGAATCTTACCCGCACCTACGCCCGGATAGTAGTTCTCAATATTGTAGGAGGCGATCAGCAACTTGTCTTCATCCACAGTAATCGTGGAGGTCTCCTGCTTGAAAGTGCTTGGGGTGATGCCCGGCAGGCTTCCATTGGCAGGAATAACTTTATAGTTGCCGTTGTTGTAGCCGATCACTCCTGTAACATCTCCGGTGAACTTGTCGCCTGTACCAACTTCCTGGCCCGGATTACCGTAGGCGATCAGAAGGCGCTGCGGGTTGAGGTTGCCGGATTCTTTTAGTACTAGCCCTCCCGCAGGTGTAACCACATCTTGCGCAGCATTTTCCACTCTTGTAGGAATGTTATATACCATTGATGTACCGCTGCCGCTCGTCCAGTAAGGACTGATAATTGTAGGTGTAGGCAGGGTAACCAGCATGCCTTCAAGTGATTCATAGAAGTCCATGGCATCTTCAGAAGGCTGGAATGTCGTTAATCCGTCATTGTCGATGATGGAGGAAGGGATAGCCCGTCCGCTTTTGCCAAGTACTACAGGGTCCGGCAATTCTGCGCCTGTAGCGATAGTCTTGATTGTGTTAAGAGTAATCTGTGTGGAAGTCAGATTGCTGCTGCTTCCTTCATTGTATTCGGAGACTACCCCCGTAACTGCCACATGATCACCGATCGCGGGCTTCAGGCTGGTGTTGGTGCTGTATACGAAAATTCCTTCAGATGTGTTCTCATTGTTATCAGGCTTAGGGTCCTGGATGAAAAAGCCTTTATAATTGCCGTTTGCAAAAGTGTATCCATATTCGGTAACAATCCCTTCGATGTCCGTGACAGTCTGTCCGGCATAGTCGGAAGTATGGGACTCACCCTGAATATCATGAATGCGCGGAAGCTCTGAAGCTTTGTATTCGAAAGTGTAAACCTTGCTGGTCTGGGCTCCGAGTACAGTGACAGCCTTGATCACAGTATCTTTGCTGACAGTGATTGGCGCAGTGTACAACGGGCTGGATGCTGTCGGCTCTGATTCGTCAAGCGTATAATAGACCGTCGCTCCCTCAGTAGGACTG
>CAKMKL010000101.1 GCA_927443375.1 uncultured Paenibacillus sp.
GAAATCTTCAGGTTTGCGCTTACGGCCAATTTTAAAACGTCGCTCCCTACGCGGGAGCGTGGATTGAAATAACTGCTTCAAAGCTTCCAAGATTAAAAATATATGGTCGCTCCCTACGCGGGAGCGTGGATTGAAATCTAAATAGGAACATCATCAGATTAAACTAACTACGTCGCTCCCTACGCGGGAGCGTGGATTGAAATCGAATACCTCAGCGACCATTAAACTATCCGTAACCGGTCGCTCCCTACGCGGGAGCGTGGATTGAAATTTTCCGTTCTGGTGTCATCATGGCTGCACTCCTTGTCGCTCCCTACGCGGGAGCGTGGATTGAAATCATGAGGCTACTAAACCTCTGGGAGGCCTCTTTCTTGTTGCTCCCTACGCGGGAGCGTGGATTGAAATTTAAGGTCGATGCCCAAGGTAGACGGGCTGATGAGTCGCTCCCTACGCGGGAGCGTGGATTGAAATCTCTGCAATGTCCTCGCCTTGACGTGCCTGCCAAATGGTCGTTCCCTACGCGGGAGCGTGGATTGAAATTTTGTAGTAGGTCAGATGCTTGACAGTCTTCCAGTCGCTCCCTACGCGGGAGCGTGGATTGAAATAACATGCCTACAGGCGCTCCAGTGTGCCAAGGAATGTCGTACTCTACCACTTAGCCGCACCTTTTACTGCCAGGGTCAACCCGGGCAGCCGGGGTGCGGCTATTTTGTTTCAAGACGAAAAATACGGGGTTAATGGATGCTATGACAGCTTGAATCTGAAGGGAGAGATTGATGATGGAACCGAATTACAAGGACAGAAATGTTGAAGTGGAACGCACGGAGGTGCACAAGAGATCGGATTCCAGCCTTGTCGCATCCACCTTTATTAAATATGCCGCATATATTATTATCATTTTCGGAATTCTGTACTTTCTGGTGAGATACGTCTTCCCGATGTTCTAAACGGATCTCCGCCCAATCAAAAAGCCACGCCTACCTCTGCGGTAGGCGCGGCTTTTGCTTTACATTCTTAGCCGTCGGATTGTTATACTTCCCTGTGAACGTAGTCACGGGATTCACCGGAATTACGGTAAAAGAACCAGCATTCGTTCAGCATTTTGATCTGGCGCCGGTCTTTTTTGAAATAAGCCTTCATGAGCTGATGGCAGAGCCACTGCGGCAAGTGTACCCCTCCTCTAAGCATGCTTCCTATGTACAGATAGCATATGGGGAAAGATGCCCAAAGGTGCGGCGGAGGTTAGCAAACCGGCAGATTCCTGCTGTGAAAAAAAGCTAATGCACGCCCTCTTCTTCCTCTTCGTACCATTGCTCCAGCTGTGCCTGCAGCGCGCGGATCTCCGTCAGCAGCGAGATAAGCGGGTAATGGTTCTCCTGAATGGAGGCAAAAGCGCTCTCCAGCCGGTTAATATATTCCAGTCCGGATTCCAGCCTGTACCCTTCACGCAAAAGCTCCAGGGAATCACATTCGGCAACCGCCAGCGGCAGATCCGGCACATTATCCGCGGTCAGCTTGTCGATCTCTTTATTGAGGCGAAGATTAAGCGCGCTCAACTGGTACGCATATTCCTCAGGCATTTCAACAAACTGCAGTTCCTGGTGCTGCTGCAAAATAACATACCGCATTTTCGGCATAATTCAGTCTCCCTCCGTACTTGTCTTCCTTCTTGACAGTTTAGCCTATGGGCAAGTTACAATTCAAGTAGAGATGTTATTTTAAGTAGGAGAGGACTTGTGGGAGAACGCTATGACCAGTATGAGCATGAGCAATGAAGAGCTGCAGCAATGGATTGAGCAGGTGTCGCTCAGCAGCTTTGGCGTGCCGTTCCGGCACAAGGCCAGCTTTAACAGCAGACTTACGACGACGGGCGGACGGTACTTTACCAAAAGCCATAACATAGAGATTAATCCGCAGCAGCTTGCCATGTACGGGCATGAAGAGACCGAGAAGATTATTAAGCATGAGCTCTGCCACTATCATCTGCATCTGGCGAAGCGGGGATATATGCACCGGGATGCCGATTTCAAAAGCCTGCTGGCCCAGGTCGGCGGAAGCCGCTATTGCCAGAGTCTGCCCGGAGCCAAGGCGCGGAAGCCCCAGCCTTACCGCTATAAGCTGGTATGCACCGCCTGTTCCACCGAATATCCGCGCAAGCGCAAGGCCGATCCGAAACGCTACCGCTGCGGCAACTGTGCGGGCAAGCTGAAGCTGGTCGCCCTGGAAGAAGGCAAAGGTCCGGTTACTTGATCACGAGGCCGAGCAATCCGGCGAAGGAAGCCGCCTGATCGGCAGAAATGATGCAGCCCGGCAGATCTTCTATGTCCACCAGCAGTCCGGTGAATTCACAGCTGCTTAGGTCCGTATCCTTCAGCCTGACGCCGGCCATGACAGCCTGATCAATCTTGCATTCCTCGAACGAGACCTTTTGGAAGATGCTTTGATAGTAATCGGCACTAACCATTGAACTCTGCTCGAAGGAGATCAGCTTCAGATTCCCGAACCGGAAACTGGCAAAATCGCAGATCGACCCGGTCACCCGGACGTTCTGGAACCGTGCTCTGGTGAAGTCTGTTCCGATCATTTTGCATTGTCTGAACTCTGTCCGGTGGACGAAGGCTTCGCTGAAATTTACATTCGAGAGGTCGCAGTTCTCAAAGATCACATCTGTCAGCTCGATACCACGGAGTGAGGAGTTGCTGATGATTACATTTTTGAAGAATACTTTATCGAAGGAGACCTTGTCCGCTTCCTGATATTCGAACTGTACATCGCTGATGAGGCAGTTGCTATATTCCTCTTTAGTCTGCAGGGCATCTATATGCTGCGGCGGCAAAAGAGCGGGGTCAGCGATTTTGGGGAGATCGATTTTGTCCTTCATGTAAACCTCCAATTGTAGGTAACAAACTTTTATAAATGAAGATTATCTTTGTCTGGTAATTATTATGCAGTAAACTCTTCTCTGGATGCAAACAAACATTCTTCACTGGAGGGTTTATTTTGCCATGGGAAACGGGACAATTCTGCTCAAAAACGGGACATTAATCGATGGAACCGGGCGGGCACCAATACATAATGTAACGATAGAAGTTATACACGGCCGATTCGGCAGTATTACACAATATGATGCCGGCAACCAGACAATAAATGAAAATGTACAGGAAATCGACCTGAACGGGCTTGTAATCCTGCCGGGGTTTATTCATGCGCATGCGCACACCAGTTTTAAATATTTGCAGAATGAGCCTCTGCACGGGTATCACAAAGAGTATCTGGCTGCATGCCTTAAAGAGGGGATTACGACGATCCGGGATGAGGGCATGACGACCAATGCGACGATTGATGAGGTAATTGCACATACGAACGGGCTGGACTCCCTATCTTTTCCCAGAATAATCACTTCAGGCAAGGTATTTACGGCTCCTGGGGGATATGGCGGGCAAGAACCGATTGGAGTGGGAAGCGCAGCGGAAGCCAGGCTTAAGGTGCGTGAGGTACTTACACAAGGGGTTCACTTCATCAAAACAGCACTTGAAGACGGGTACGACCCCAGCACGTTCGGATTGCCCAAGCTTAATCAGGAGATTCTCGAAGCTATCTGCCAGGAAGCCGCAAAACACGGAGCTTATGTGTCCGCCCATGTAACCAGCGCCCATAATCTGCAGATTCTTGTGAATGCCGGAATTAATGATGCTGCACATATGATCTATGACCGTCTGGATGACAGCCTGATCCGGCAGATGAACGACAAGAACATCCGGATTATCCCGACACTCACTGTACTGCAGATGTTCCAGGATAAATTCGGAGCACCGCTGCTAGCACAGGGTATGGATAATGTCCGCAGATTTGTGGAGGCAGGCGGAGAAATCGGCTTGGGTGATGATTTTGTGGAAGAAGAAAGTCCCTGGTACCGGCTGGGCATGCCGTGGGAAGAGATCCGTTTGTTAGGTGAGACTGGACTTACCCCGATGCAAATTATTACAGCAGCAACCTTGAATGGTGCAAAGATATGTAATCTCTCTCATGAGCTTGGGACGGTTGAAACGGGTAAGAAAGCAGATTTGTTTGTAATTGATGGAGACCCGCTGCACGATATAAATAATCTTCGCAAAGTTAAATTTGTTATGAAGGATGGCAATCTCCTATTTCCTTAACGAGGTTCAATAGTTACATAACAAGCGGCAGTCCGGGACGTTCAATCCTCCGTCCATGGCTGCCGTTTTTTTTGTTTGTGGGGTCTTATCCAGACAGCCTCATTTAAGCTGCCCCATCCCCAGATTAACCCGGTAATTTCCAAACTCCAGCAGCTCATCCAAAAAAGCATTTAGCGCCACCTGATCCTCCAGGCGGACGCGCATCCAGTAGCAGCCTTCCCCGCTGACCCGGTGCAGCTCAGCCACACTGTCATGGTTCTTTGCAAATTGCTGAAAGGGGGGATGGGCGGCGTTCGAGCTCAAAAACACCGTGATAAAGGCAAGTATGCCCTGTCCGATTTTGCTTGGATTCCAGCGGACAGTGTAGCCTTCGATAATCTCCAGCTCGCGCATTCTGCGGATTCGTGCGCCTACAGCCTGACCGGTCATATGTACCTTTTCGCCAATTTCCTTATGGCTGAGCGTCGAGTCGTCAATAAGATATTGCAGAATACGGTAATCCGTATCGTCGATCAGGTAGGAAGTCATTTTTAGTTAATCCTTTCCGGATGAAAGTAGAAGCGGCCGATCTCTTTCGCGCCGCAATGTATAATGCAGGTTAGACATTCTATAATGAATTGTAGCAGAAGACAGCCTGAAGGAAGAGGTGCTTATGATGAAAATTCAACTAATCCGCAATGCGGCCCTATGGCTCGAATACGGCGGCATTACGTTTCTGATCGATCCGATGCTCAGCGAGCAGGGTGTTAATCCGCCGATCGTAAACACAGAGAATGACCGCAGAAATCCGCTGGTGCCCCTGCCTGGCCCGGTACAGCAATGGCTGGCCCCGGATGCCCTGCTCGTGACCCACCTGCACCAGGATCACTGGGATGCAGCAGCAGTTTCGCTTTTGCCGCATAAGCTGCCTTTGCTCTGCCAGGAGGGGAATCAGGAACAGATAGCTGAACAAGGGTTTAACAATATTACAGTAGTGCCTGATCATGAACCGCTTACCTTTCAAGGGGTAACCTTAACACGTATTGGCGGACAGCATGGCACCGGATCCATCGGAGAGCTGATGGGCAAGGTGTCCGGCTTTATTTTCCGGGCTGAAGGGGAACCTGTGCTGTATTTGGCCGGAGACACGATCTGGTGCGAGGAGGTAAAGCAGGCGCTGGACGGGCATAATCCCGAAATAATCATCGTGAACGCCGGCGGCGCGCGATTTGTAACAGGCGGACATATCACAATGGATGATCAGGATGTAGTGGATGTATGCCGCTATGCACCAGCCGCATCTGTGATTGCCGTGCATATGGACGCAATCAACCACTGTCTGGTTACCCGAGAATTGCTCAAAGCCCGTCTGGAGCAAGAGAATTTACTGGAGCGTGTAGCTCTTCCGAATGACGGAGAATGGGTTAATTACAATTAAGGAAGGTACAGCTTCATATATAATAGTAGAAGTATGGAGAATAGCCGGAGGATTCGCTTCCAAATGTAACCGTTTCAGAAAATTCGCTCAGCCGCTTGACGGGACCACAAAATCATGATAAATTATTTCTTGTTCATGTTAATGTTCCCTGATAGCTCAGTTGGTAGAGCACTCGACTGTTAATCGAGTTGTCACAGGTTCGAGTCCTGTTCGGGGAGCCATTTACTTGGAGAGATACCCAAGTGGCTATAAGGGGACCCTCTGCTAAGGGGTTAGACTGCGTAAGCGGTGCGAGGGTTCGAATCCCTCTCTCTCCGTTCGATATTTACTTACTGTATGAAGAGCTCCTGATCGCGGGAGCTTTTTTTTATTGTTTACCTATGAAATTTCTAAATCTCCCCTTCAGGGAGATTTTTTTGTTGGGGATATAAGTCTTTTGTCAGCTACTCTAACACAAAAACTATAGTATACTACAGAATACTATTTAATTCTACCGATGCGCCTCGGTGACCCTTTAATAAATTGAAGAATTGAAGCTTTAAAGAGACAAATGTTATATTATTTACGCAAAAATAAAGTATTGTATTAGAAAAAGAAAGAAATTCAAAAAAGAATGATCTCTTAAATCCTCTGTTTCCCTCTGTTTTTCTCCTGTTTTTGCAATTTGAATAAGTTACTTCACTCATAATTTACAATCATTGTTATATTATCTAACACAAAATTTCGAATTTTATATTAAAAACACACTTTTTTAGTGACGGGCAAATAACCCTGTGTTAATATAAATAACATCTTAGAGGGAAAAACAGAATGCAAGGCAGAGAAAGGGGAATTTTAACTATTATGAGAAAAGGGGATGGCGATGGAGTACTTCATTCAGCAACTCATTAACGGAATTTCCGTGGGCAGCATTTACGCTCTGATCGCCCTTGGCTACACAATGGTTTACGGGATTATCAAGCTGATCAATTTTGCTCACGGCGATGTATTTATGGTCGGATCATTTATCGGACTATATAGCGCCAAATATCTGGCGAATGCCGGTTTTCCTCCGGTAGTGGTGCTGCTCTTATCGCTGATTATCTCGATGACCATGAGTGCTCTGCTGGGAATCACAATTGAACGTCTGGCTTATAAGCCGCTTCGTAAGTCTACAAGGATCGCGGCGCTGATTACTGCAATTGGCGTATCGTTCTTACTGGAATATGTCGGAGTCCTTATTCTTGGACCGCAGGCACAGGGATTTCCGGATATCATGGTTAAGAAGCAATATGAATTATTCGGCAGTTCGATTCAGGTAGATTCCAATCAGGTCATGATTCTGATTACAACGATCGTCTTAATGCTTATTCTGCAATATATCGTACGTTACACCAAGACAGGCAAAGCAATGCGTGCAGTTTCATTCGATATGGAGGCGGCGCGGTTGATGGGGATCAACGTAGACCGCACGATATCGGCAACCTTCGCGATCGGTTCGGCGCTTGCTGCAGCTGCCGGCGTAATCTTCGGGATGACTTACAACTCCGTAGATCCGCTCATGGGTGTTATGCCGGGACTCAAAGCCTTCGTGGCCGCAGTGCTTGGGGGAATCGGTAGTATTCCGGGAGCTCTTGTAGGCGGACTTTTGCTGGGGACGGTTGAGACTGAAATTTCATCGCTTGGTTATTCCTCCTGGCGTGATGGTGTGGCTTTTGCCGTGCTGATTCTGATCCTAATCTTTAAACCATCCGGACTGTTTGGCAAGAATGTCCGGGAGAAAGTGTAGGTGGAGAACAGCATGAAAAAAATGAATAAAAAATTCTGGATGGGCATTATTCTTGCCTTAGCGTTCTATGGGATCGTTCAGGTTCTTCTAACAACGGGAATCTTTAATGATGTAACCAGATCCATGCTGCTCCTGATCGGTGTCAATGTGATGCTGGCCGTCTCGCTCAACCTGATTAACGGGATTACGGGACAGTTCTCCATTGGACACGCCGGATTTATGTCTGTAGGTGCTTATACCTCGGCTATTCTGACGCTTGACTATGACGTGCCGTTTGTTCTGGCTATTGTGGCGGGCGGCATTGTAGCCGCTATATGCGGCGTACTGATCGGGATGCCGACCCTTCGCCTGAACGGTGACTATCTGGCTATCGCAACACTGGGGTTCGGCGAGATTATCCGAATCGTCTTGCTTAATACAGAATATGTAGGCGGTGCTTCAGGGCTCAGCGGTATTCCGGCAAAGTCAACATGGACTATTATTTTCTTCTTTGCCCTATTCACAATCGTTCTAATTAATAACTTTATCCGTTCGACGCACGGCCGGGCTTGTCTGGCGATCCGTGAGAATGAAATTGCCGCAGAGGCCATGGGGATCAACACAACCATGTATAAGGTTATTGCCTTTACAATCGGCGCGTTGTTTGCCGGTATGGCTGGCGGCTTGTCTGCTCATACCTTCTATGTCATCACTCCGGGCAGCTTTAACTTCCTGAAATCCTTCGAGATTCTGGTCATGGTCGTTCTTGGCGGTTTGGGCAGTACGGCAGGCGCAATCGTAGGTGCAGTCTTCGTTACCCTGCTCTACACCTATCTGCGTGAATTCCCGGAATGGCGGATGATTATTTATTCCATCGTGCTGATTGTGATGATGATTTTCCGTCCGAGTGGCCTGCTTGGCAAAACCAAAATCAATTTCGGCAAGTTCGGTAAAAAGGAGGCAAAGCCAAATGGCAGCATCAGCGACAGCAGTACTCCTTGACGTAAAAGGGGCCAGCCGTTCCTTTGGAGGCCTCAAGGCGCTGAGTGAGGTTTCCCTGCATATTAACAAGGGGGAACTGATCGGTCTGATCGGACCAAACGGCGCCGGCAAGACAACGTTGTTCAATTTGTTAACCGGGGTGTATCCGCCCTCTACCGGTAAAATTCTGCTTAATAATGAGTCGGTAGGCGGTATGAAGCCTTTTAAGATTAACCATAAGGGTGCGGCGCGC